>JAISXZ010000079.1 GCA_031270275.1 Eubacteriales Family XIII. Incertae Sedis bacterium
GTCCTCGTCGTCGTAGCCGAAGGCGGTGTAATATCTGTTCTCCACCGCCCTGGGCTGGTCCGTAGGCTCGGCGCCGGATGCCAGGGCCGTTTCGTATATGACGTCGATGCTGTCGCCGGGGTAGAAAAGGCCCTTCAGAAGCAGCACGAAGCCGTTCGGCGTGGCGATGGCCTCAGTGGTGACGTAGGCGTCGAACTGTTCATCGGTCATCTCGCTGAACTGCAGCACATCCACTTCGCTGTACGTAATGGCGTAGCCTCCGCCCGGCGCGGTGGACTGGACGCCCGCAATGCCGCCGGGGGATATGGTGGACATGCGCGAGGTGTTCCTGCTCGTGACCACCACCTTGACCTTGGAGACCTCGCCCAGAAGATCGTCCATGACGTCCTTTATCAGCAGGTTCTCGAAGGGCGGGACTTCGGCCAGGTTCTGGTTGACTATGTTCAGGGTGTAACTGACGTTGTCCCCGGCGGCGTAGCCGGTCCTGTATCCGCCGTTCTTCGTAAGATTCTTGGCGGTCTTGTTCCTCGCCACCTGGCCCTTGGCCGGGCCCAGGTAGGTGACGTCTTCCCAGTCGCTGCCCGTTATGGCCTTGTCTTCGGTGGCGCCGTCGCTGTCATGATCGAATCCGTACTTTATGTATGCCGTATTTCTCAGCGTCCCGCGCAGCGTCGCCTTGCTCAGCACGGAATCGGCCCCAGGCAGGGCCTCGAAGCGTATGCTGGGCCTGGTGGCCGGCTCGTAGCCGGGCGCCACGTTCGTGTACCTGAAGACTATCTCGGACGCCGTTTTGCTCGTGTCTATCGAAGCCGCATCGTATACTATGGTGTCGTCGCTGTACTTCACCGTGACCGAGGGGCCGGAGGTCGTCAGGGCACCGCTCGTGACGCTGCCCTTGTCGAAGCCCACGATCTTCAGATGGCTCGCGTTGAAGCCGCTGCCGGAGGTCTCGCTTATCTCGAGGCTGGTCAGCTTCCTCTCGGTGTTGTTCTTCCAGATGAGGGAGAAATCCAGCTGATTGCCCTTTTCAAGGGGGTAGTCCGGGTCGTTCGTCATGTAGCTGCGCACGAGGCCGCTGTCATAGGTCCAAGGCACGAAGCTCTTTCTGAATACAGTTAGGATGCCGTCGTCGGTGGGCCTGTCGTAGTTGGGCGCGGGCGCCGCGTTCTTCTTGATGAGGAATGTTTGCGGCGGGGCGACCGCTATCGGGTAGTCCTCGCCGTCTATGGCAGTCACCGCGCTCAACGCGAGGCTGCCGCCGATCTTTTCGCCGAAAACCACGGTTCCGCACACGATGGCCGCCTTGCTGGCGCTGTCAAAGCCTGCGGGCAGCCTGAACTTGTCCACGGCTATGTCGCAGCTGAAGTTTTTCGCCTCGTCAGGTGTCAGATTCCAGTATGCGGTCAATATGCCTGTGCCGTCATCCTTTACTATGGCAGCCGGGCTTTTGCTGAACACGAAGCTGTCCGTGTCAAGCGCGGCGCCGCTGATTCCGGCCAGGGTGACGGCCGCGACGATCCTTTCGGCGTTCATTACGCCTTGGGTAGAGCCGGCGTTGTTGTCCGTCAGGGAAAGGGTGAACTTGAAATTCTTATCGCCCGTCAGGGACGCGCCTGTGGCAACGTCGTTGCCTTCGCCCGTCAGGGCGCCATAGGTCAGCGTTATATCGCCCGCAGCCGGGCTGCGCGACAGGCCGTACTTCCAGGACACGCCCGCGCGGGCCTTCATCTCGGCCCTGTAGCTCCTGTGCGAGTCCCCGTAGTCCCAAGTGTCCCCGTCGACGCTGCCGATGATCGTGCTCCCGCCGTATATGACCTCGGAGATGGCGGCGGCGCCTATGGCCCCGTCGGAGGTCGTGCCGTTCGGGAACATGACGCGGAACGGGAAGCCGGCCACTATGCCGGTCTCCTCGTTGTCTATTTTTCTGATGGTGATCCTCAGCTCGGTGTCGCTGACCTCCTCAAAGCCCACGGAATTGGGGTCGTATCCCGCATTAGGGTATCCCGCAGGGGGAAGCAGCAACAGGCCGCCCGTGCTCCTGATGACGTAGGTGACGTCGTGGATAGGCTCGCCCAGCTGCGAAGCGGTGTACTGGAGCGACGCGCCGACCGCAAGGCCGCTGTCCATCGCCGTCGCGTCCTCGTGCACGAATATCACTATGCTGGGCACGATCTGCTCCGTAAGATAGCCCTCCGCATCCGCAAGGCTGATCTCAAGCGGCGATACCGCCTCCGGCTGCGTATCGAGCGGGCTGAATCCCCCCTCCGGCGTCTCGATGGGCACGGGCTCGCCGGGCTGCGGCGGCGCAGATTCTCCGTCCGTCCCGATCCCGACGCCCGCCCCCGAAAGGGCCTCGCCGCCGACGGGTTCCTCCGCCCCTATGGCGGACTCCGAGGTCGTGTCCTGCCCCTCGGCCAGGCTGAAGGGCTGGCTGCCCAGATAGGGGCCGCTCAGGCCGGCCGCCAGGCAGATCGCCAGCAGGAAGGCCAAGGCCTTCCTTGACGGGCCACGCGAAAACACTTTTCCTTCTTTTCCCCCGGACATCGCAATTTACCTCCCGAAAACCGCTAGACGAATCTTAGGAACTGCTAAAAAATAACCTGCACACTTTATTTTTCGACAGTTCCTTCCGCTGCGTCCAACAACACCGCAACGATCTTACACAGACCCCATTTTGTGGCATGATTTTGAATATTTTTGATACATGCTGAAATTTTATCACGGAATAGATTGGTTTGCAAGAGGGAAAATTAAAAAAGTTACTAAATCTTGAAGTTTTTTTTAAGGGCTGCCCGGACGCACGAACGTGGATCGATCAGCGTTTCCTCGACAGCCGGCCTATCGGATTTTTTGCCTTCTCCCTGCGCGAAAAGCCCGCGAAACGGGATGTCTCGGAGGTCAATGCCCAAAAAGCCGGATTTTCAGTAGGAGACCGCGTCGTAGGGCGTTTCGCCGCCCGCCCCGCCGCTGACCCTGATGACGAGGCGGTGCGGCAGGCAGGCCACCATCTCGCCCGGCCGGGCCTTGGCCCCGCTGTGTACGCAGGCCAGCGAGGCGCAGTCGGCCTCCGCGACGCGGACGGCGCCGCCCTCCACGACGACGCGGTTGTAGCCCCATTTCGTGTGCACGACAAAATCCGCCGCCTCGTCCAAGGGGAGGACGCGCGTTAGGGCGCCGTCCTCGTACAGCTCGGCGCGAAGGGCTGCGGGCCCCTCCGCCCCCCGCGCGGGCAGGGCCGCCGCCGCTATGGCGGCAGCGGCTATCACTATGGCTATTATCGCGGCATCCGCCCGCCCAAACGCGCCGCCCGGCCCTTTCATCGCCGCCTCCCCGCCCAGCCTGCGGCCCGCAGCCTCGGAAGGGCCTGCTTCGCTATCAGCCCCACCACCGCGCCGCTGGCCGCGCTGACCAGGAGCAGGGGGGGCAGATAGGCGAGCATCCACATGTTTTCAAGCGCGGCGCAGGCGGTAAGCGTCTGGCCCACGCTGTGGCAGGCGGCGCCCGCCACGCTGACGCCGACGGGGCTGACGCGATCCCCCAGGGCCCTCGCCAGCGCCCACATGGCCGCCACCGCCGGCAGCGAGCCGCCCAGGCTATATAAAAGGTAGGAAGGCCCGCCCGCGAGCATGGACAGGAGAAGGCATTTCATGAGCGTCAGGGCCAGGGCCGTGCGGAAGCGGAACAGATAGACGGCGGCCAGGATGGCTACGTTGGACAGGCCGAGCCGCGCCCCAGGGACGATCATGTCCAGCGGCAGGGCCCGCTCCATCAGCCCCGTCACGAGTATGAAGGCCAGGAACAGCCCTGCCATGGCCACATCGCCCCACTTGGCCGCGCCGCCTTTGGGCGCGGCGGGTTTTCGCTCCAACTTGCGCCCCGCCTCCATTTGCGCCAGCCGCCTTAAGGGATCGTTTAAGGCCGCAGCGGATCGGGCGGCGCCAGGGAAAAACGGCCGTCCGTGACCCGGATGGCGCCCGCAAGCCCCTCCGTGGCCCTTATGCTGAAGTCCTCGCCTATGAGCACGCCCTCGCGCCCGCTTTCCTCGAGCAGGCGCAGGGCCTTTTCCGGCCCCAAAACGAAGCAGGCCGTGGAGAGCGCGTCCGCGTCCATGGACGACTCGGCGATCACCGTCGCCGACAGCAGGCCGCTGCGCGCCGGCCGGCCCGTCGCCGGGTCAAGCAGATGGTGGTACAGCTCGCCGCCCCGCTCGAAGAAGCGCTCATAGCCCCCCGACGTGACCACGGAGGCGTCCGAGGCCTCCACGCTGCACACGACGCCGCTCTCGCCCGCGAGCGGCACGCGTATGCCGACGCGCCAAGGCGAGTCGTCCGGCCTCGTCCCGAGGGCGTATACATTGCCGCCGAAGTCGAGGATCGCGTGCTTTACGCCGCTGCCGCTGAGGACGGCAAGGGCCCTGTCGCAGGCGTATCCCTTGGCGATGCCCCCCAGGTCAAGCGCCATTCCGCGCTCCGCGAGCCTTATCCCGCCCGGCGGGCGAAGCTCTATGCCTTTGTACCCCACCAGGGGCAGCAGAAGGCCCGTATCCCGCTCCGAGGGCAGGCGCGCGAAGGCCCCGTCCTCCTTCCAAAGCTCCATGACGGGGCCTATGCTGACGTCGAAGGCACCGCCCGACATCCCCGATATCTCCACCGCGCGCGCCACGACGCCGAAAAGCTCCCCGGACGCTTCAAAGAAGCCGCCGCCGGCCGCCCTGTTGAGCGCGGACAGCTCGCTGTCGGCGCGGTTTGCGGACATGCGGGCCTCCACGGCCTCCGCCTCGAGGAAGCATCTGTCCGCGATGGCGGCGAGCGCCGCGTCGTCCAGCCCGCCGTCGTATATGGATATGGTGACGAGCGTGCCGAGCAGGTCCGCCCGGGTGCGCGCGAAAGGCTCGCCCCGCCCCGGCTCCCCGTCCGCGGGCGCCGCCGAAGGGGAGCAGGCGCCTGTGGCGGCGGCGAGCGCCACAGCCAGCGCCGCAGCCAGCAGCCTCTTTCTCATGGCATTCATGACACGGCGGCCATACGCCCAAAACGGCCAGGCACGGAAAGTTGTTTATACAATGTATGGCTTCCTCAAACGCAAAATCCCGGAATCGTCGAGATCCCGGGATTTTTGCTGGTTGCGGGGGAAGGATTTGAACCAACGGCCTCCGGGTTATGAGTGTTTGAAATTCCCTGTCGCGCCCTGCCGTGGCTTGGCGGAATCGTTCAAATCAAGCCGTTTGCCGCCGCGCTCGTTTCCGGGTGTTTTCCGTCCGCGTCGCGCTTTTTCATGGGCGTAACGGAAATATGACGGAAACAAATTTTGGATCAGCGTATCCATTTGAACCTTATTTTCTCCGCGCGTTCGACAGCGTCAAGTTCATGGTGATCCGACGTTACTATCGTTGAACCGCCGGTAATGGCTTCCGCCAACAAAAT
>JAISXZ010000173.1 GCA_031270275.1 Eubacteriales Family XIII. Incertae Sedis bacterium
TGCGCCCAGGAGTCGGCGCCCCAGGCCATGCCGCTCACGACCGTCAGCCCGTACTCCGCCAGGGTCTTGCCCAGGTTGAAGGCCGCCCATTTCCCGTACTCCGTCACCTTTCGCGCCCCGACGACAGCGACGGCCGGGCGGGAGAGCACGGATATGTCCCCCCTGCAGCGCAGCATCGCCGGCGGGCCCTGTATCAGGCGCAGTATAGGCGGGTATCGCAGATCGTCGATCCCTATGCAGACCGTCTCGTGTTCGTTCGGCATATCCCTACAGCTCCTTTACGCACATGTTCCTGTACTGTATGGCCTCGGCCAGATGCTCGCATTCGATCCTGTCGCTGGACGACAGATCCGCTATGCTTCTCGCGACCTTCAGTATCCTGCTGTATGCCCTGGCCGACAGATCGAGTTTTTCGTAGGCCGCCTTCATCAGCTTTTCGCCGTCCCCGCCTATCGGGCAGAACTCCCTCAGCTGGGCGTTCGTGAGCTGCGCGTTGGGCGCGCCCTGCCTGGCCGCCTGCCGCTTCCGCGCCGCCGCCACGCGCCTGCGTATATCGGCGGACGGCTCCCCCGCCCTGCCGCCCGAAAGCTCGTCATATTCCACGGGCGGCACCGCCGCGAATATGTCTATCCTGTCGAGTATGGGGCCGGATATGCGCCCGAGGTAGCGCCTCACGGACTCCTCCGAACAGGCGCAGCGGCCGCTGTGGTGCCCGTGCCAGCCGCATTTGCACGGGTTCATCGCGCACACAAGCATGAAGCGCGACGGATACGTGAAGCTGCCGTTCGCCCGCGTTATGGTGACCTGTCCGTCCTCCATAGGCTGGCGCATGCACTCGAGCACGTCCCTGTGGAACTCGGGGAACTCGTCGAGAAAGAGCACGCCGTTATGGGCTAGGCTCATCTCGCCGGGCTTGGGAAGCCTGCCGCCGCCGGCCATGCCCGACGACGACACGGTATGGTGCGGCGAGCGGAACGGCCTGCGCAGCAGCAGCGGGCTGCCCCTTTCCGTCATCCCCGCTATGGAGTGTATGGCCGTGCTCTCTATCATCTCGTCCCTGTCCATCGGCGGCAGTATGGACGGCACCCGCTTCGCCATCATGCTCTTGCCTCCCCCCGCCGTGCCGGACAGCAGTATGTTGTGCGCCCCGCTGACAGCCACCTCTATGGCCCGCCGCGTCGTCTCCTGCCCGCGCACGTCGGCGAAGTCGGGATAGCGCTCCAGATCCGCAGGCGCGGCGTACACGCCCGCAGGCGCTATCCCCGCGCCGCCGCGCAGATGCTCTATGATTTCGGAGATGTGCCGCGCCGGGTAGACATTCAGCCCGTCGGCCAGCGCGGCCTCGCTCGCGTTGTCCGCCGGCACGAACATATGGCGCGCGCCGGCGTCGCGGACGGACAGGGCCATAGGCAGCACCCCCGCGACGGGGCGCAGCCCGCCGTCGAGCGAAAGCTCCCCCGCGAATATCGTGTCGTCCGGCACGGCCCCGAGCTGCCCGCTCGCGACGAGAAGGCCGAGGGCTATGGGCAGATCGTACAGGGGGCCCTCCTTGCGCGTGTCCGCCGGGGCCAGGTTGACGAGTATGCGCTTCATGGGGAAGTCGAAGCCCAGGTTCCTGACCACGGCCCTCACCCTGTCCCGCGCCTCCCTGACGGCGCTGTCGGGCAGCCCGACTATCAGAAATACCGGAAGCCCGTTCGCGATGCTGGTCTCGACCAGCACCTCAAAGCCCGACAGGCCGGACAGGCCGGCGGATTTTACGATCCGCGCGCCGGCAGCCAGATTCTCACTCACCCCAAAACGCCCCCTTCACATGGCGCAGCCACGCCCTGCCGCCCAAGAGCAGCACCTCTATCACGTCGAACCTGAAATCCGCGCCCGCGAGCCGCCTGTCGCCGCAGCCGGCCGACAGATAGGCGCCCGCGGCCCTTGCTATGCGCCTCTGCTTGCCTTCGCCGACCGATTCGCAGGGCAGGCCGCCTACGAAGTCCCGCCTCGTCTTTACCTCGACAAAGACCACCGTGCTGCCCTCCCTCGCGATTATGTCGATCTCGCCGGCCTTGCAGCGGAAGTTCACGGCCAGTATGGACGCGCCCTTGCCCCTCAGATACGCTATCGCCTTTTTTTCGCCCCATGCGCCCAGCCTGCGCCTGTCCATAACGCCCCCCGGCCATGCCCCGGCCCCGGCCCCGGCCCCGCGCGCCCGGCAGGACGCTGGGCCTGGGCCGCGGCAATACCCATATAATTCTATATTATATTAATATTACCATATCATAAACTTGTTGTCAATACGTGGGAAAAATATTTTTGCGGCTTTTCCCCCGCGCCCTTTCGCGGTCGGAAACACGCAAAGAGGCCTGCGGCGGGATGCCGCAGGCCGTGTGTCGCGGGGCGGAGGGGCGCTGGGCTACAGCCTGGCGGCCGCCTCCTCTATCTTCTTCAGCCGATGGTGGACGCCGGATTTCTTCAGCGGCGGATCAAGCATGCCGCCCAGCTCCTCCAGGGAGGCGTCCGGGTTTTCGAGGCGCGCCGTCGCAAGCAGGCGCAGCCCCTCGGGCAGGGATTCGAGGCCCCTGGCGTCGCGCAGCCTGGCTATGCCGGCGATCTGCCCCTCCGCGGCGCGGAGCGTCTTGTCCATGTTCGCGTTGTCGCAGTTGTTTATCCTGTTTGTGCGGTTGCGCAGATCCTTCAGTATGCGGACGTTCTCGAATTTCAGGAGCTGGCTGTGCGCGCCCATTATGTTCAGCATGTCGGAGATCTGCTCGGAGCTTTTCAGGTAGACGGCGCAGCGCCCCTTTCGCCTCGTGAGCCTGGCGTCTATGTCCACAAAGCTGTTGAAAAGCCTCCGCACGTCGGCGGCAAGCGTCTCCGTGCCGCACGATATCTCCAGATGGTAGCCCCTCTCCGGGTCGCCGAGGGTCCCGGCCCCCAGAAAGACGCCCCGCAGGAAGGCCTTGCGGCAGCACTTCGTCTTGAGCAGGCCGTCGTATATGCCGTCGCCTATGCAGTTGCAGCCCTCGCGGACCAGAAGTATGCCCGTCTCCCTGAGCATCTGCTCCGCGTCCATGCCCTCGTCGAGGCACAGCTCGTAGATGTGGCCCCTTTTGCTGAAGCCCGGGCTTCCGACCAGGATGTTCGCGTCGGCGCCGAAATAGTCCTTGATCAGCGTCTTGTAGTGGCGCGCCGTCGCGGGGTTCTCCGTGGACAGCGCGAGCGTCAGCCTGCCGCCGCCGACAAGCCTTACGCTTCCGCACATGCGGACAAAGCCCGATATCTCCGCCAGCCGGCAGCATTTTTTTTCGGGGTTTATCCGCGCGAGCTCGTTTTTCGTGTCAGCGGAAAAGGACATGTCCGACTCCTGTCATCCCCTAAGGGAACAAAAATGGCCTGTCCGATGGGCGGCAGCCCTACAGATGAAGGATGCGGCGCGCCTCCGCCGGCGACGCTATATCGCGCCCCAGCAGCCTGGCGAGCTTCACGGCCTTCCCCACCAGCTCGCCGTTGCTTCCCGCGAGCACGCCCTTCTCCAGGTAGAGGTTGTCCTCGAAGCCCACCCTGACATGGCCGCCCATGACTATTGCGGCGGCGGCCATGTCGAACTCGCTCCTGCCTATGCCGGCCACGGTCCATGTCGATCCGGGCGGTATGCTGCCGGCCATAAAGACGAGATCCCTGACGGTGGCCGTCATCTGTACGCCCAGCACAAAGTCGAAGTGCAGCGGATGGACGAGCAGGCCCTTCCTGTCGGCCTTCAGCGCGATGTCTATCATGCCCTTGTCGAAGACCTCGAGCTCCGGCTTGATGCCGCGCTCCTTCATCACCTTGGCGAAGTTGAATATGGTGTTGTCGGAGTTGACGAATATCTCGTCCCCGCCGAAGTTGAGCGTCCCGCAGTCCAGCGTGGCGAATTCGGGCGCGGGCTCCACCTCGGTTGACTGCAGCCGCTCCATGTCGCTCATCCCGACCGCGCCGCCCGTGGATGGCTGCACGATGGCGTCAGGGCATTCCCTGAGTATCGCGCTTATGCACTCCTGGAAGCGCTCCCTGCTCTGCGTGGGGGTCCCGTCGTCGTCCCTTACGTGCAGATGTATCACCGACGCCCCCGCGTCGTATGCGGATCTGGCCTCCCGCGCGATCTCCTCCACCGTGTACGGCACGGCGGGGTTGTTCGCCTTCGTGACCTCGGCCCCGCAGATGGCCGCCGTTATTATAAGCTTTTCCATCACAATCTCCCCCTTCTGCGTCTAAATATCCCTATGCGTCAGCGAGACCCTGTAGCCCCTCGACTGAAGCAGTTCGTGGAACACTATGGCCATGGACACGGAGCGGTGCCGCCCGCCCGTGCAGCCGAACGCCAGGTTCAGCCGGTACTTGCCCTCCTTCACGAAGCCGGGGACCAGGCCCTCGAAAAGCTGCATCGCGGAGTCCCTGAAAGCCCTGCTTATCTCGGAACCCATCACGTAGTCCCTGACCTTCCTGTTGTTGCCGGTCAGCTCCTTCAGGCGCGGCACGTAGAAGGGGTTCGGTATGAAGCGCACGTCGAGCACGATGTCGGCCTCGGCGGGAAGCCCGTATTTGTAGCCGAATGACATGATGTTGATCTCGAACACATCGTCCGCCCTAGGCAGGAACAGCCGTTTCAGCTCCTCGCTCAGGGCGGCGGCCTTCATGCCGGAGGTGTCTATCACGACGTCCGCCGCCCGCTTGACGTCGAGCAGCCTGCGCCTCTCCTTTTCGATGCCCTCGAGGTTCGAGCTGCCGGCCAGGGGATGGGAGCGCCTGGTCTCGTTGAAACGCCGCAGCAGCGCCTCGTCCGACGCGTCGAGAAACAGTATCCTGTAGCCCGCGCCCGCCTCCCCCAGGCTCTTAAGCGCGTTTTTCAGATCGTCGAAGAACTCGCCGCCCCTTATGTCTATGACGAAGACCGCGTGGCCCACCGGCCTCTTTCCCTGGCCTATGAGCTCAAGCACGTCCTTTATCAGCGCGGGCGGCATGTTGTCTATGCAGTAGTACCCGATATCCTCGAAACAGTCGTAGGCGCTGCTCTTTCCGGCGCCGGACATGCCGGTCACGATTATGATCTCCATTTCGCCCCCGTCATCCTTGCCACCTTGCCACCTTGCTACCCGGTACCCGCCATGTCACTCCACGATCAGGTTCACTATGCGCTCCAGCCCGATGCCGGCGCGCGCCGCCAGTTCCACGGCCGGCATGAAATCCCCCACCCTGCCGGGGCTGTGCGCGTCGCTGCTTATGACGAAGGCGGCGCCGGCCCGCGCCGCGGCCCTCATGTCCTCCGGCGAGACGCAGTCGTGCCCGGTGTTTATCTCGAACAGCGTGCCCGTCTCCGCGCAGGCCGCCGCGACGTCGGGAAGATCCACCGGCGCCTTGTCGCCGGGATGGGTCAGGATCATGATGTCGTTCTCGCGCAGGGCGCGCGCCACCATCGCCGTGTTCTCCCGCCTAAGCCGGGCAAACTCCCGCCCCGTCATGCCCTGGGCGATGTTCGCGCAGGCGAGGCCAAAGGCCCGCAGCGGCTCGTCGCCGAGGACGCCGTAGTGGTAGCCCGCTATCACATAGTCGTAATCGCCGAATTCCCAGGGCCTTACGTCGAGCAGGCCCGAGCTGTTTATTATGTTGGCCTCGACCCCGAGAAGTATCTCCATGTCGGGGTGGACGGCCCTGAGCCTCTCTATCTCGCGGCGCATCTCCGGAAGCCGGCTCCGCCTTATCCCAAAGAACAGATGGCCCGGCCCGTGATCGGCGATGCCCAGGCGCTTCAGCCCCGCCGCCTTGGCGGCGAGGACGTTGTCCTCTATGCTTCCGCTGCCGTGCGAGAATGACGTATGGGTATGCAGATCATACTCCAGCCTGTACGTCGCCAATTATGCGCACCTCCGGTTCAAGCATGACGCCGAAGCGCGCGTAGACGGCGCTCTGCACAGCCTCCATCAGATCCGTTATGTCCTTCGCCGTGGCGCCGCCCGCGTTCACTATGAAGCCGGCGTGCAGCCTCGATACCTCCGCGCCGCCGCGCGACATGCCGCACAGCCCCGCCTCCTGTATCAGCCTGCCCGCGTAGTTCCCCTCCGGGCGCCTGAAGAAGCTGCCCGCGCTGGGCAGGCCCAAGGGCTGCTTCTCGGCCCTGATGCGCGCGTATTCCGACATCAGGGCGCGTATGGAGCCAGGATCGCCGCGGCTCAGCCTTATGGACGCGCCGAGCGCGGCGACGCCGCCCGCCTGCAGGCTGCTGCGGCGGTAGGACATGCCCAGCTCGCCGGCCTCGGCCTCCCTCGCCCGCGCACGCGCGCCCGCCCCGTCCCTGACGACGCCCATGAGCCTGACGGAGGCAAGCACGCCGCTCATCTCGCCCCCGTAGGCGCCGGCGTTCATGCACACCGCGCCGCCAAGGCTGCCGGGTATGCCGGCCGCGAACTCGAAGCCCGTCAGCCCCGCGCCGAGCGCCGCGTCCGCCACGTCCGACAGCAGGGCCCCGGCGCCCGCGTGTATGGCGCAGCCGTCGGCCCGTATGGACTCAAAGCCCTCGCCTATCTTTATGATTATACCCGAAAAGCCCCCGTCCCTAACCAGGATGTTGCTTCCGTTCCCCATTATGGCCCAGGGCGCCCCCGAGCCCTCCGCGATCTCGAGCGCGGCCCCCAGCTCGCCCTCGCCGTAGGGCGCGACAAGGCAGGCGGCACGGCCGCCCGCCCTGAACGATGTATAGTCCCGCATGGGGGCGTCCCTCAGCATCCAGCCCTTCGCAAGCGCGCGACCGATCCTCTCCGAGGCCTCGTCAACAGCCCGCATATTCATACCTCGCGGCGGACCGCGGCGGCTATTTCGCCCTTGCCACGCAGGCCTCGATGGATCTCTCGAAGATATCGAGGCCCGCGTCCAGCTGCGCGTCCGTGACGCAGAGGGGGCATAGGAAGCGTATGACGTTGCCGTAGGTCCCCGCGCTCTCGAGGACTAGGCCCCTCGTCCAGGCCTCCTCCACGATGGCGTTCACGATCTCGGCGAAGGGCTCCTTGCCGGCCTTGGTTTTTACGAACTCGATGCCCATCATGGCGCCCGTGCCCCTCACGTCGCCTATGCAGTCGAACATGCCGACCCAGGCGCCGAAGCGTTTCGCGCATCTTTCGGCTATGCTGAGGGCCTTGCCGGGATAGTCGTCCCTGAGCATGATCTCTATGACCTTCAGGGCGGAGGCGCAGGAGAGCGCGTTGCCGCAGTAGGTCCCGCCTATCGTCCCGCCGGGCGTCGCGTCGAATATCTCCTTGCGCGCGGTGAGCGCGCTCAGCGGCAGCCCGCCCGCTATGGATTTCGCCATGGTGATTATGTCCGGGGCGCAGCCGGCTTCCTTGTAATACTCGGACGCGAACATCCTGCCCGAGCGGGCGAAGCCCGTCTGGACCTCGTCGGCTATCATGAGGATGCCGCTGTCGTCGCATATCTTCCTCACGGCCCGCACCCATTCCAGGGGCGCCGGCACGAAGCCCCCCTCGCCCTGGACCGGCTCGAAGACTATGGCCGCCACCTGCTGGGCCGGCGAGGCGTCTATGAAGGTCTCGCGCAGCCTGTCCACGTAGTAGCCGACGGCGTCGGCCTCGCTCATCCCCTTCGGCCTTCTGTAGACGTTCGGGAACTCCGCCCTGCAGACGCCGTCCGGGAACGGCCCCATGCCTACCGCGTAGGACTTCTTCGCGGTCATCGTCATGGTGAGCATGGTGCGCCCGTGGAAGGAGCCGGAGAACACCACTATGTTGGGCCTTTTCGTGAAGGCCCTGGCGATCTTCACCGCGTTTTCGTCCGCCTCGGCGCCGCTGTTCACGAGCATCGTGTTCTTCTCGTCGCCCCTTACCGGCGCTATCCTGTTCAGGGCCTCCGCCAGATCCAGATAGCCCTCATGGGTGACTATGTTCATCATGGCGTGGAAATATCTCTCGGACTGCCCCTTAACCGCCTCTATCAGCTCCGGGTTGCCGTACCCGATGTTCATGACCCCCACGCCCCCGACCCAGTCAAGGAAAATGTTGCCGTCGACGTCCTCGAACATCGCGCCCTCCCCCCGCCTTATGACGAGCGGGTATATGGACTTGATGGCCGCGGGCATCACCTTGGCCCTCTTTTCAAAAATGGCCTTCGCGTTGGGCCCCGGCAGCGCCGTGGCGACCTTTGGCAGAGCCTCTCTCAATGACATGTCGTTCCCTCCTTTTCCCAAACCCAATAACCCCCTGATTGATCCTCCCCGTGCGGCGCAAAGGCCTTCGATCAAAAGCTTCGATCAAAGCCGCTCAGGGTATGCCCAGCTCGGCAAGCTTTCTGTACAAGGTGGCCCTGGAGAGCCCTAGCTCCTTGGCGGCCGCAAGCCTTGTCTTGCCGCTGTTGCCGCATCGTTCCAGCTCCCGCGATATTATGTCCCTTTCGCAGGCGCGCAGCCGCTCGGACAGGGGGAGGCCCTCCCCCCGCGCCTCGCGCGCGTCGCCCTTCAGCAGCCTCGCCGGCACGGCGTCCAGCCCTATCACGTTCTCGAAAGCCATGTTCACGCCGTATTCCACGGCGTTTTCAAGCTCCCTTACGTTCCCCGGCCAGTCGTAGGCCTCGTAGGCCCGCCACGCCTCATCGGAAAAGCCCTCTATCTCCTTGTTCATGAAGGCGTTGTATTTTCTGAGGAAAAGCTCCGCCAGAAGGCCTATGTCCTCCTTCCTGTCGCGCAGGGGCGGCGTTGACAGGGGTATGACGCTGAGGCGGTAATAGAGATCCTCCCTGAACTCCCCGATCTCCGTCATCCTCTCCAGGTCCTTGTTCGTGGCGGCTATGACCCTCGCGTCGGCCATTATGATCTTGTTGCCGCCCACCCTCTCGAAGCGCATGTCCTGCAGCACGTGCAGCAGCTTGACCTGTAGGTGCAGGGGCAGATCCCCTATCTCGTCGAGGAATACGGTGCCCCCGTGCGCCAGCTCGAACTTGCCCGCCTTGCCCTTGTCGCTCGCCCCCGTAAAGGCGCCCTTTTCGTAGCCGAAAAGCTCGCTTTCAAGCAGATTTTCGGGTATCGCGCCGCAGTTGACGGTCACGAAGGGCCCGTTGCCGCGCAGCCCCGAGTAGTGTATGGCCTTCGCGAACATCTCCTTGCCGGTGCCGCTTTCCCCCGTGATGAGCACGGTGGAGCTGCCGCGCGCCGTCATGAGCGCCTGGTTCTTGACCCGCCTGATGGCCTCGCTCTCGCCTATGATGTCGTCAAAGGTGTACTTTAGCGCGCCCGCGCTAAAGCTGTAGGCGAGCTTCTGGGCCTCCGCTATGTCGCGGAACGAGACTACGGCCCCTGCCGTCTCCCGTTCGCCCTGGTAGGGCTTTACCGTGACTATGAAGTGAAAGAGGCCCTTGTAGCTGCTGTAGACCTCCTCCTTCTCGGTATAGCCCCTGCCCGTCTCCAGCACGCCCAGCGCCGGCGAGCCCAGCATGTACTCGCTGATGTGCCGGCCACGCATGTCGCCGCGCGAGGTATGAAAGAGCTTGGCCGCGATGTCGTTGCAGTGCTTTATGTAACCGTTCCTGTCAATCGCGAGGACGCCCTCGTGCGTGGTCTCCAGGACCGTGTCCATCTCGTTTTTCGCGCTTTCCGCAGCCCTGAGCAGGGCGTTCTGGGCCGCCTTGGCGGCAAGCAGATCGGCCATCTTCTCGAGGAAGGTGGCCATGCTCCTCTCCTTGTCGATCAGAACCGCCCGCTGCTCCTCGCGCAGGGCTATGAGGCCGATTATGCCTATCGTCGCGCCGTCCAGGGCTATGGGCGTGCACAGCTCCGCAAGTTCCCTGCTGCCCGCGGGCGCAAGGGACTCGCCGTAGCTCTCGCACTTCTCGGTATCGGCGATGAACTCGGTCGCGCCGTCCCTCAGCATCTGCGCGTAGAGCCAGCGGCCGTCGAGGCGGCCGTCCTCCTCCTTCTCGCCGATCCTGTCGCGGAAGATGCCCGTCCCGCCCACGAGGGTGAGCTTGTCGTCCACGATCTCGACCTCGACGCCTATGGCTATGGATATGGCCTCCGCGACCTGCTGCACGCTGCTAGAAATATCTGTTAGCAAAGACATCGTCACTACTCACCTATTCCAGTCGGGGCTGCTCAGACGTTCTCCTGCGTCACCGCCGACCCTAGGTTCAGCGTATCCTTCTCGAGCGCGAGCACCGCGTTGCTTATCCTCAGCGCGCGCTCCGGCGGAAGCCCGTCGCCGAAGGCCAGATGCGTGTTGTACAGTATCTTCTCCAGCTCGCCGTGTATGCCCGCGAGCCTTTCCCGGACAAGCCGCATCTGCTCCTCGTCGGCAAGGCCGCGCATGACGTCCTGCCGCGACATCAGCGCGCCCCGGCGCAGATCGAACTCCGACACGCCCTCAACCGCGGTGGCCTCGTAGCCGAAGGTCTGCCTTATCGACTCCGCGAGCGCCTGCTTCGCGTCCGGCTCGCCGTGGACCAGGAATATGGCGTTGGGCTCCTGCCGCAGCCCCGCGACCCAGTCCATAAGGCCGTTTCTGTCCGCGTGGCCCGAAAAGCCCTCCAGGTTGTGTATCTCCGCCTTCACCTGGATTTCCTCGCCGAACAGCGTCACCCTGTCCGCGCCGCCCACAAGGGCCCTGCCCAGGGTCCCCTCCGCCTGGTAGCCTACGAACACCACGCTCGATCTGTCGTTCCACAGATGGTGCTTAAGGTGGTGCCGTATGCGGCCCGCCTCGCACATGCCGCTGGCGGACAGTATCACCTTGGGGCTGCTGTCGCTGTTCAGGGCGCGGGACTCCTCGCTCGTCCTCGTGAACCTGAGGTTCCTGAAGTCCAGCGGGTTGTCGCCCTTCAGTATGTACTCGCGCGTCTCGTCGTCAAAGACCTGGGCGTTCCTGCGGAACACCTCGGTCGCGCTCGTCGCCATCGGGCTGTCAACATAGAACATCACCTTGTCGAGCTCGCCGCGCAGCAGCGGCTCCCGCTCGTAAAATCTGTTGAACTCGAATATCAGCTCCTGCGTGCGCCCCACGGCGAAGGCGGGTATCACCACCGTGCCGCCCCGCCGCACGGTCCGCAGGCTTATGTCCATAAGCCGCTCTATGCCGGAGGCGTTGGGCTCGTGCGTCCTGTTGCCGTAGGTGCTTTCCATTATGATGTAGTCGGCCTTCTTGATTATGGTGGGATCCCTGAGAATGGGCCGGCCCGACACGCCGAGATCGCCCGTGAAGACAAGTTTTGTGACGCGCCCGCCCTCGTGGACCCACAGCTCCGTTATCGCGGAGCCCAGTATATGGCCAGCGTCGTTGAACACAAGCCTCAGGCTGTCGCCGAGCTCGACGAGCTGGCCATACATCACAGGCGCCAGATGTTTAAGCGCGGACTCCGAGTCCTCGACCGTGTAAAGCGGCTTCACCAGGGGCCTGCCGGCGCGCTCCGCCTTGCGGTTCCGCCATTCGGCCTCCTTCTCGTGTATGTAGCCGCTGTCGAGCAGCATGACGCGCACGAGATCCGCGGTGGCGTCGGTGCAGTATATCCTGCCCTTGAAGCCCCGCTTTACCAGAAGGGGTATCCTGCCGCAATGGTCGATGTGCGCGTGGCTAAGTATCAGGGCGTCTATCCCGGCCGGGTCGAAGGGGAAGTCGGCGGCGTTCTGCGCCTCTATGGCCCTGGATCCCTGAAACTGCCCGCAGTCAAGCAGAACCTTGAAGCCCTTGCCCGATATGAGGTGGCAGGAGCCTGTCACCGAGGACACGGCCCCGCAGAATTTTATGTTCACGCTTTCCCCTCCGTGCGGGCGGCCGGTCCGTGGGCCCCGGCCGCCTTTCTGCCGGGCGGCGGGATCAGGACGCGCTTTTGGATCTGCCCTTCGCGCCGTCGGCACCGTCCCTTTCGGGCCACTGCAGGAAACGGACATTGTCCGCTATCACGTTCGTCGGGTAGCGCACTATGCCCTCCGAATCGGTATAGCTGTCGCACCTCAGCCTGCCCGTCACCCCGGTCAGGAAGCCCTTCCTCAGATACTTCTCGCATAGGTCGCCGGGGTTGCCGAACACCGTTACGCGTATGAAGTCCGCGCGGTCGTCCTTGGAGTGGACGTCGTCCACCGCCAGGGTGAAGGTGCATATGCTCCTGCCCTCGTCGGTCTTCCTCATCTCCGGGTCCCTTGTGAGCCTTCCAATAATGTTTACACTGTTCATCAAGCCTCTCCTTTCATTAACTGAAATGGGAAAATAGGGAATTATTTCTAATAATACCCTATCCCCGGAGGCTTGTCAAGGGCTTGGCAAAATCTTTTTTGAAAATTTTTACATTGCCGCCGCCGGACTGTTTCAGCCAGGGCTGTCCCGTCGGTCCCGCTCAGGAACTGTTGAAAAATAAAGTGTGCAGTTGGCGCAGCAATTTTGTGTCCCGGCAAGGCGCCGGGTTCCGCGAATACTTGTAGTATTCAAGGGTTCCGGCAACGCAGCCGGGGCGC
>JAISXZ010000184.1 GCA_031270275.1 Eubacteriales Family XIII. Incertae Sedis bacterium
TTGGCGGCTTGCGAGGCGCAAAACGCAGGCGAACCCGTAGGTTCGGCGAGGCTTTGCAACGAAGCAAGGCGTCAAAATAGCCGCCAAGACGCGCAATGTTTAGTCGGTGGAGCAATATAAGGCCGTTATCACACGGCATTATATAATATGGCGCACGTCCTCCCGGGCCCCGCCGCGCGACGGCGGCCGGCCCTGGGCATGGCGACGGCGCGGAAAGGAGGTAAGGGCTATGAAGAACAGCAAGAAGGGCATGGAAATGGTCCAGGTGGGCATATTGGTCGGGATAGCCATATTCATCGGGCTTATTTTCAAGACGCAGATCGGCGATTTCGTCAGCGGCGTGTTTGAAAACCTGATGGGGGCGGGATTCTGATGCGGCGGCGCGTGCGCGCCGCCTTGCCTAGGAACAGCAGGCGCGGGACGGCCATGGTGGAGGCCGCGATAGTCTTCCCCCTGGCCATAGCCGCCGTCATGGCGGTGATCTACATCATGACAGGCCTGTACAGCATCGCCGCCCTGCAGGCGCATGTCCACGTCGCGCTGAGGGCCGAGGCCGGGGAACGGTCCGCCCTGACGGAAAGCCGCCTCACGGACGGCCAGGCCCGTGACAGGTATCGCAGGGCGGCGGAAAGCCGGGCGCTGTCCATAGGGTTCCACAAGGCCGTGCTGCGCCCCTACGTGTTTGCGGAGGAGGAGGGCGTGTACGCGGCGAATTCCATGGTGAGCGGGACCGTGGCAAGGAAAAGCTCGGGGCGCGTCTACCTGATAGACGAGGCGAAGGCCGTCCGCGACGCCAGCCTGCTAAAGGGCCTGTTCGGCGACGGGGACGGCGGCTGAGGGCGGCTCGAAGGCGCCAGGAGGGCGCGGCTATGCTTATGATACGCGGGAAAAGGGGCTCCACATCGGTCTTTCTGGCAATAGCGCTGGCTTCTATGCTCGTCGTGGCCGGCGTGCTCGTGCGGGCGGCCGGGCTGTCGGCCGGGCGCAGCTACGGCGACGCCGTCTTCCAGATGGCCGGCCGCTCGCTGCTGTCCGAGTACGACCGAAGGCTCTACCACGACTACGGCATATTCGGCCTCCGGGCCGACGAGTCCTCCGCCCGCGCAAAGCTGCTGCACTACAGCGACGCAAGCCTCGAAAGGAAGTCCGCGGCCGGCCGGCGCACCGTATGGCTCATGCCCTGCGAGGCGTCCGGGCTCGAGGTGGATCTGAAGGAGTTTTCCCTGCTCAACCCCGACGTATTTGAGAGACAGGCGCTGAGCGACATAAAGTACGTGATGGCCAACAGGCTGGCCGAAGGCCTGACCCCGGCGAAAAAAGCCCCCGCGTCCGCCGCGAAGGGGGATGCGGGGGACCGCGAGATCAACAACCAGGTGGTGCTGGGGAACCTGCCCTCCAAGGGCCTGGGCGGGGGCGGGCCCTCCGTGCCGGGCATGCTGGCTGCCGGGCTGCCGTCGGCTTCGGATCTGCTGGGCGGAAGCTCGAAGTCCTTCCTCCTGTCCGAATACCTGCTGGCGCGTTTTTCCCACGGCAACGGCGGAAGCTCCAGCCTTGCGGAAAACCACGAAAGCTTCTACGAAAACGAGATCGAGTACCTGCTTGCGGGAAAAAGCTCGGACAAGGCCAACATCGACGCCGTAAAGGCCAAGCTCAGGCTCCTGCGCTTCGCGCTGAACGAGGTGAGCATCCATACCGACAGGGAGAAGATGTCCCAGGCCAGCAACCTCGCGTCATACCTTGCCTCAATATTGCCGCCCACGCCGCTCACGCCCTTCCTGGGCGAGATGATCATCGCGGTCTGGACGGTGCTGGAGACCGGAAACGACCTGAAGCTGATCGAAGCCGGCGAAAAGGTGGCGCTTGTGAAGAACCCAAGGCAGTGGGCCATAGGCATAGACGCGGTGCCGGGGGTGATAGTGTCGTACATCAAGGGCTTCAGGGCCGTGGAGGGCTCCGATGTCAATGTGCTCGACGTGAAGGACCAGGCCGAGGCCGTGGCGGGGGGATCCGGCCCCATAAGCCCGGAGGACAGATCCGGCTTCTCCTACAGGGACTATCTCAGGCTCTTTCTCTACTTCACGGGCCGGGAGACGAAGCTGCTGCGCGCCATGGATCTCATACAGATAAACATGAAGGCCGGCTATTACGGGGACTTCCTCATGCAGGAGCACTACGCCGGCCTGCGCTACAGCGTCACCATGAACGGCGACGACTACAGCTACACGCAGAGATACAACGGAGGCGAGGGATGACGGAGAGTGGCGCTTCGCGCCTGGCGGCCGGGGCCCTGCGGCCCTTCCTGGCCTCGAGAAGGGGCTCGTTCACGGTGGAGGCGGCGATCTTCCTGCCCGTGTTCATAATAGGGGTGCTGACCGTGGCCTATCTGCTTAAGATGATCGCCGTGCAGGAAAACGTGTTCCACGCCCTGACCGACGAGGCCCGCGCCGTCGCGGCCGAGGCCGTGGCCGTCCCCTACCCCGTGTTCTTCGGGCGCGACCTGATGGCGCGCATATCGGAGGAGAACGGCGACGAGCTTGAAAACGCCCGCATGTCCGCCTTCGCCTACAGATTCTCGCGCGGCGCCTACACGGAGCAGGTGGAGATCAGGCTGGACTACGACATAGGCGTCAAGCTGCCGGACGCCGCAGTCAGATCGATACCCGTGTCGGACATCCTGCTGTTCAGGGCCTTCGTCGGCGCCGACAACGCCGGCCCGCCGCTGCGGCAGGAGGACCTGGAGGCGGAGAAGGAGTCGTTTACCGTATGGATATTCCCGAGATCCGGCGCCAAGTACCACGGCGAGGACTGCAGCTACATAGAGGTCTGGCCACGCGAAATGGCCCTGAGCGACAGCCTGCGGAGAAAATACGAGCCCTGCGGCCTCTGCAAGCCCAAGGACCTTTCAAACGGCAGCCTCGTGTACTGCTTCACCACGAGCGGCGAGGTCTTTCACCGAGGCGGCTGCACGTCGGTGGACCGCTATGTCGTCCCGATCCAGAAGGACGAGGCGGAGGCCAGGGGCTACACGGCCTGCGCCAGGTGCGGCGGCCGCTGACACGGGGGCGCCATAGGCCCCGACTGAATTGAACGAGCGATGTCAAAGGAGTTTGAAGGAGGGCAGCCATGCTTTGCTATGCTGAGAGGACCGGGGGCAGATTCTGCGTCGAAATAGAGGCGGGGCCCGAGATAAAGGCGTTTGAGGAAAGGATAGTGGCGTCGGGCGCCTGCGGGGCCCTGCTCCCCTGCACGGCGCTCAACGACGGCGGCCGAAGGCTCATGCAGTACGACGCCACGGGCTGCGTCCCCCTTTCCGAATACGAGCCCGAAAGCCTTGACGGGATGCTGAACATACTGCACATGATCCCGCTGTCCCTGCTCGAGGCCGACGACATGCTGCTGTCCGCAGAGAAGTTCGCGATCAGCGAGGATTTTGTGTATGTGGACGTGAAAACGGGAGGGCCGAGGCTGATATACGGCCAGCCCGTCCCTGCGGGACCCTTCCGCAGGCAGTACGACGACCTGGTCCGCGCCCTGGGCAGACGCGAGCATATCACGGGCCTGCCTACGGCGGCAAGGCAGGTGAGCGAGCGCGTGAGGCTTGAAAACCCCGATCTCAGGAGGCTGGCGCGCATCGTGGAGGGGATAAGGCGGGAGTGGGCCTACATACAGCCGGCCGTTGCTGCTCACCCGCTCTAATCGAAACCGGGTTCCGAGATGGGCAAAAATGGCGTGGCGGGTGAGTAGTAACCGAGCCAATTGCGATGTGCCGTAAAACAGCAATGACAACAGACACAGGGAGCGCGGAAAAGATTTTTCTCCCGGATTCGGACGAAAAACAGCCGTTTCCAAGAGCAAAAAAACGTATGT
>JAISXZ010000222.1 GCA_031270275.1 Eubacteriales Family XIII. Incertae Sedis bacterium
CCCCCCGCCCCCCCACCCGCCGCCGCGCCGCCCCCCGCCCCCCCGGCGGGAACCGCGGCAGCGGCGCCACCAGCGGCGCCGGCGGCTCGAACGGCGGCAGCGGCGACAGCAGCGGGGCCGGCGGGAACAATGGCGGCAGCGGCGACAGCAGCGGCGGCGGGAACAGCGGCAGCGGCGACAGCAGCGGGGCCGGCGGGAACAACGGCGGCAGCGGCGACAGCAGCAACAGCGGCAACGGCAGCAGCACGGCCAACAGCAGCAACAGCGGCAACGCCAGCAACGCCAACAGCAACGCTGACCTCAACGGCGGAAGCGCCGGCGGCGGAAACAACGGCGGCAACGCCGACGGCAGCGCCGGCAACGGCCAGGCCGGCGGAAACATCGACGGGATAACAATCGGCGATGCGGCCACGCCGACGTCAAACATCGCCATGGAAATCCTTGGCGCGCTGAACGGCGGAACGGCCCAGACTGCAAATGTGGCTGCGGACATGACAGAGATAGGCGAGCAGAGCGTTCCCCTCGCCGCAGCTCCAATCGCGGCAAAGTGGGCGCTCGCAAACCTGGTGTTCGCGTTGATGTGTCTGTCGATGGCAATATCGGCGATCTTCGTCCTGGGAGGAAAAAGCGAGGACGCGCAGGAGAGGCGCACGGCCATTCTTAAGGCTCTGTGCATCGTGGCCGGCGCGCTGGCCCCGATCATGTTCCTGCTGACGGAGGACATGAGCAAGCTCGTGACGGTGTTCGACAGCTGGACATTGGCGATGGCGGCCATCTTCGTAGTGCAGGCCGCGATCTTCACGGTAGCCCTTTCAGACAAAAAACAGGCGGAACTCACCGAGGCGAATCCGTCTGTCATCTAAAATCTAGACACAGCTCTACGCTGCAAAGCGCGCGCTGAGCGCGATCTACGGGCTGCCACGGTCATTCCGGGGCAGCTCGTTTCATTTCACGTCGTCGCCGGCAGGCTTCTTTCTGGCATACGCGAACCAGTAGGCCGCAGCGACGAACAGCCCGCCGCCCACGATGTTGCCCAGGGTCACGGGTATCAGGTTGCCAAGGGCGAAAGAACCCCAGCCTAGGCCGTCCAGCTTGTCGGAGGACAGGCCGAGCGCGGCCGCCGCCTCCGCTATGGCAGGGCTGCCCTTCGCCATGATGCCCGCCGGGATATAGTACATGTTGGCTACGCAGTGCTCGAACCCGGAGGTGATAAACAGCCATATCGGGAAGAATACGGCCAGCATCTTCCCCGTCATGTCCTTCGCGCCGTATGAAAGCCATACGGCAAGGCAGACGAGCCAGTTGCACATTATCCCCAGGATGAACGCCTGCGGGTACGTCAGCCCCACCTTATACACGGCGATCTTGACGGTCATGGCGCCGAGCACATTGTCGCCGCTCGCGAACAGCCCGGATCTGTGCATCATGTAGGCTATGAACAGCGAGCCGAAAAAATTGCCGATATAGACCAGAACCCAGTTTCTCAGCATGGCGCCCGCGCCGAGCTTCCTGTCGAGCAGCCCCGCGATCATCAGCACGTTCCCGGTGAAAAGCTCGCCGCCGGCGAGCAGCACCAGCATAAGCCCCGCGCCGAAGATCGCCCCGGCGAGAACCTTGCCGAGCCCATAGGTGCCCGGATCCGCGAGCAGGTTGAACGCGGCCATATTGGACGCTTCGGAGGCGAAGGCGATGAAGGCCCCCGCCAGGAAGCCCAGCAGGAGCATGTTCACGACGGCTGTCTTCGACTTCTTTATGCCCGTCTGTATGGTGACGCCTATAATTTCCGCAGGGGCCAGGCAGCCGGCGGGGCTCATGCCGTGCCTCCGTTCCGGCAGCCCTCCGCTGCGGCGTCCATGGGCGCCATCTCCCTCGCGAAGGCCCCCAGGCCGGCCTCGAAATCCACGCCAAAGCGGCTGTCGGTGCCTGCGGCCCGCGTGCGCTCTATGGCCCCGACCGTGAAGCGGACGGCCGCGTCGCAGGCGCCGCCCAGCGAACGCCCGTGGATCAGGGCCGCCACCAGCGCGCTCGCGAACACGTCGCCCGTGCCATGGTACATGCTGTCTATCCTGCGCGCCCCCGCGTACCCGAACTCGCCGGTCGAGGAGTCGTAGGAGGCCGCGCCCAGCTGCACGCCGTCATGGCTAACGCCTGTGAGCACCGCCATCCTCGGGCCTATGCCGCAGAGGGCGCGCAGCATGCGGGCGCTTTCCTCCGGCGCACAGGGCCCCTCGCGGTATTCCTCGCCCAAAAGCAGGGCGGCCTCGGTCAGGTTGGGGACTATCAGGTCCGCCTTCGCGCACAGCTTTCGCATCCCGTCGGGAAAATCGGGCGCGAATGTGGAATAAAGCTTCCCGTTGTCGGCCATCACGGGATCCACGGCTATCAGCGTGGAACCGCCCTTCAGCAGCCCGAACGCCTCCATGACTATGCCTATCTGCTCGGAGGAGCCGAGGAATCCGGTGTATATGGCGTCGAAGCCGAGGCCGAGCGAGCGCCAATGCCTTACGACGGGCAGTATCTCGTCGGTGAGATCGCGGTAGGTGTAGCCCGCAAAGCCGCCCGTATGCGTGGACAGCACGGCGGTAGGTATAGCGGAGGTCTCGATGCCCGCCGCCGACAGTATGGGCAGGGCGACGGTCAGCGAGCATCTGCCGAAGCACGATATGTCGTGTATCGCGGCAACGCGTTTCTGTCTTTCGTTTTCCATGCTTGATAAAATCTCTCCTTTTCGTAGCGCCGCGCGACGCGCGGCCTGCCGCAGGACAAAAGCCTCAATGGCAAGGCTGCCGCGGGTTTCCTGCCTATGACGCGCTGCAGATGTTCCTAAAAGTCCCCGTAGGCCAGCTTCCTGCATTTCGCGTAGATGTATTCGGCCGGGGTGATCCCCAGCCGGCGCGCCTCAACAAAATTTTCGCGCGTGTTCTTGGGAATCACGTCGGCTATCTTCCTTTTCAGGCCCTCCATGCTGGTGTTCCTGCCTTCGATGTAGAATTCCACGTTGAACATGATCCCCCCGGTGTTGTGCGCCCATTCCGGCTGGAAGACGATATCCTTGGCGGCCAGGAGCTTGGCAAGGCGTATTTCCTCCTCCTCGCTGCTGGCCCGCAGCTGGTTGTTCGCGGATCCAAAAATATAGCGGTAGCGCATGTCGGCGATGTGCTCCTCATGTATGATGCCCCCAACGGCGCAGGGGCTGAAGATATCCGCGGGAAACGACAGCACGTCGCCTGCGGGGATGACCGAGACCTCCGCTTTTGGGTGGCTGGCGAGGAATTCGTCAAGCTTTTCCTGGCTGACGTCGCTCAGATAGAGCCTGACGCCGTCCTGCAGCAGGAGCTCCGCCAGATGCCAGCCCACCGTCCCTATCCCCTGCACCACGGCGCCCATGCCGGCCAGGGAGTCCTTCCCTTCATTGAAAAGGACCCCTTCGCGCAGCGCAAGGTAAACGCCGTAGGCGGTCGGAAAGCCCGACTCGCCCAGGCCCGCGCCCGGGCCGCCCACAAACTGCAGCGAGAAACGCTCGTTTACGGCGTCCGGCATCTCGACGGGGAAATTCATGTCACGGCCGACGATGCCCCTGCTCCTGTCCACCGCGTAGGCCAGAAAGCCGAGAACCTCCATATTGCCCAGATCAAGCGCGTCCATATGCACCGTGCCCTTGCAGCCGCCGAAGGGCAGCTGCACCGCCATCTGCTTGAAGGACATCGCCCGCCCCAGATTCAGCCCGTCGATAATCACGTCGATTTCCGGATCCGCCAGTTCGCGCCTGCGAAGCCCGCCGCTGAGCGCCGCGTACCGCTTGTTGTTGATGCCCGGCAAACGGCTGTGGATGTGCATCATATAGCGGACATTATGCTTCTTGAGATAGTAGCAGTCTATCCCGAAATGCTTGCCCGCCCTGAGCAGATCCTTGATCTCCGACAGATAGCCCAGCAGCTGGTGACGCTCGAAAAGGCTGTAGACCTGCTGCGTGTTGTAATAGACCCCCCGCTCCGTGAGCAGGCTTTCATCGTAGAAGTCCCTGTTGTAGCGGGAAAAATCAAGGTCCTCGTCCCATTCCTTGGCCGCGTAGAACTTGAACGTGTCGTCTCTCCAGTTGTACTGCATCTTAAGCGTCGTAAGGCCCTCTGCGTCCAGGGGCGCAAAAATGCTTGGCATGGCTACCATCCTCTCCTTGTCTGTCCGTGGCGCGTCCTGCTACAGGGCGCGGCCGTCCGCCGGGGCATGCCTACATTTTACAGCATCGAGCCCTGTTTATCAAGGCAAAAAACGAAGACGCGCCGCCAAGTCGCGCCGCAGGGCGCAGATCTCCCCTCCCGCCCCTGCAAGCGCCTGTCAGTAAATATCCACCCGGCCGCGACCCGTGCCCGTTTCCGCCGGCGGCGTCCACGTCACCTCGGCGCCCATGCTCTCCGCAAAGAGCCGGAGCGGGACATAGGTTCTGTCCTCCAGATACAGGATGCCGTCCGGCACAACCGA
>JAISXZ010000227.1 GCA_031270275.1 Eubacteriales Family XIII. Incertae Sedis bacterium
GCGGGAAACTGCGTTTCCCGCTTCCGTTAGGGGGCTCATCGCCCCCTTCGGCGGCCGCCTGCGCGGCCTGAACACCCCCAGGACGGGAAGGGGGATTCCCCCTTCCATCCCCTGATCGCCTCGCGGCACCGGGCGCCGTGATGCGATTAGGTACGTGAGGAAGCCAATAATCGAAACCAGGTTCCGAGATGGGCAAAAATGGCGTGGCGTGTGAGTAGTAACCGGGAGGGGACAGGCAGTGGGCGTAAGCATAACGAATGACTGCACGGGCTGCGGGCGCTGCGTCCGCAGCTGCCCCTTCGGGGCGATAGAGACGAAGGGCAGGCTCGCCGTCGTGGGCGAGGGCTGCACGGGCTGCGGCGTCTGCGTAGACGACTGCCCCTTCGGCGCGATAGCCAGCGACAGCCGCGTCATGTCGGGCGACGTGGACATCGGCCTCTACCGAGGCGTATGGGTGTTCGC
The DNA here is from genome assembly GCA_031270275.1 of Eubacteriales Family XIII. Incertae Sedis bacterium. Classification (GTDB taxonomy): domain Bacteria; phylum Bacillota; class Clostridia; order Peptostreptococcales; family Anaerovoracaceae; genus JAISXZ01. The sequence continues at coordinate 463 of JAISXZ010000227.1, forward strand.
CGAGCAGCGCGGCGGCCGCCTGATGGCCGTCTCCGTCGAGCTTCTGGGCGAGGGGCGCAGGCTGGCCGACGAAATAGGCACGGAGCTCTGCGCCGTGCTGTGCGGCGAGAACGTGGGCGGCCTCGTCGAGGAGCTGTTCGAGTACGGGGCCGACAGGGCATACTACGCCGACGCGCCCGAGCTGGCCGCCTACACGGCCGACGGCTATACGGCCGTGATCTACCGCGCCATACTGAAGTACAAGCCGGAGATACTGCTGCTCGGCGCCACGCACATAGGCCGGGATCTCGCGCCCAGCCTAGCGGTCAAGTGCGGCGCAGGCCTTACCGCCGACTGCACGAAGCTGGAGATAGGCCCCGACGGCAGGGGGCTGCTGCAGACCCGCCCCGCCTTCGGCGGCAACCTGATGGCCACCATAGCCTGCCCCGGCCGCCGCCCGCAGATGTCCACGGTGCGCCCCGGCGTCATGCAGAAGGCCGCCCGATTGCCCGGACGCGCGGGCGAGCCCGTCGATCTCATGTGCGAGCTGGGCTTCAGGTTCAGGGACGGCGACATACGCCAAAGGATCATCGAGACGGTTCGGAGCGTGGGCGAGCTCGTGTCGCTGACCGACGCCGAGATCATAGTGTCCGGCGGGCGCGGCATAGGCGGCCCCGAGGGCTTCGATCTGCTCAGGGGCCTGGCCGACAGGCTCGGCGGCGCCATAGGCTCCAGCCGCGCCTGCGTGGACGCCGGGTGGATAGACCACAGCTACCAGGTCGGGCAGACGGGCACGACCGTCAAGCCGCGCATATACTTCGCCTGCGGCATCTCCGGCGCCATACAGCACCTCGCCGGGATGCAGAATTCCGACTACATCGTCGCCATAAACAAGAACGAGGGCGCCGCGATCTTCGAGGTCGCCGACTACGGCATAGTAGGGGACCTGTTCAAGGTCATACCCGCGATCATCGAGGCTTTGGACGCACCGCGCTAGAACGCACAGGGGCATTGGGGGTATCTATATTGGGGGTTGACGGGGAAAAAAGCGGCTTCACGGCGGGCCTTGCCATGATCCTGCTCGCGAGCCTTGGCTACGGGCTGATGCCCGCGCTCACGCAGCGGGCTTTCGAGGCGGGCGCCTCCGTCGAGACGGTGCTGGCCGGCCGCTACATACTGGGCTGCCCGCTGATCTGGGCCTTCATGCTGATCCGCAGGAACAGGCTGCGCTTCGACGCCGGGGCCACATCCCTGATGCTGCTGCTCGGCGTGTCCATGTTCCTGTGCAACGTGACGACGAACGAGAGCTACAAATACCTTCCGGGCTTCATAGCCTCGATCCTGATATTTGCGTACATAGTCATCGTCGCGATAGCGGAGATAGCGATGGGGCGCGAAAGGCCCTATAGGTCGCGCACGCTCTGCCTTGCGACGGTAGCGGTCGGGCTCGTCGCCGTGGTGTGGGTCCCGGAGGGGCAGATCCGGCTGGACACGCTCGGCATACTCATGGCCTTCGCCGCCGCGCTCACCTATGCCATGACGGTGATGGGCATGGGCGCGAAAAAGCTCTCGGGCGTACCCGCCGAGACGGTCACGGGCTATCTGTTCATCGTGCCGGCCGTCGCGAGCGCGCTGAGGGCTGCGGCGGCGGGGCAGCCCCTGCTGCCCGCCGACACGACGCAGGCCGTATTCATAGCGCTGCTCGGCCTTTGGGCCGGCTGCTTCTCGCCCATAGCCTTCTGCCAAGGCGTCAAGATGATAGGCGCCAGCACGGCTTCGATAGCGAACACGACGGAGCCGGTCATAGCCTACTTCGCGGGCGCGCTGATAATGTCGGACAGGATATCGTGGAACGCCAGCCTCGGCGGGGCCATAGTGGTCGTCGCCATACTGGCCCTCAACATCACGGAGCGAAGGCGGCGCCAGTAGCCCCCCCCTAAACCGGGTTCCGAGATGGGCAAAAATGGCGTGGCGTGGGAGCAGTAACCTTATATCCAGCCGCTGTAGGGCCGGCACGTGGTGCAATAATGCAGCCAGCGGATCAGCGTCGTGAAATCCCATACGGGCAGCTGCGTCGCGTGCTGTATGGCCCAGGCGTAGGGCGGCATGTCGGAGCATTCGAGTATGATCCCGCCGATGTCGGCGTCCTCCTCGAGCAGCTCGAGCGCCTTGCCCACGACCTCCTCCTGCACCTTGCGGTTGTCGAACTCCCCGCGATACTCGAGAATGGCGGAAAACTGCTCGGCGTGGCGCAGATCCTTGATGATCAGGTCGCTTGTGTCCGTCACGCCCACGCTTTTCATCAGCTCCGGCGTCAGCGAGGACTTGTCCGCGGTCAGTATGCCGATCTTCTGCCCCGGCTTGATGACGGAGCGGACCCAGTTGACCTGGACGAGGCTGGACAGGGCGACCGGGATGTCCAGCGCGGCCGCGACCGCGGAATGGTAGTTCCCGAAGAAGCCGCAGGCCGAGCACAGCGCCCTGATGCCCTCGCGGTCTATCATGTGCTGGCCGAGCTTGATGATCTGGTCCGCCACGGTGGGGTCCTGGCCCGCGAACAGCTTGGGTATGTCGAGGCCCTCCACGGCGCGGTGCCGGACCGGGAAATCGTAGGTGTAGGCGCTCACGATATTCCCCGGGATCATCGGGTAGTTCAGCTCGCCGATGTAGATTATGCCCACGGAATACCCGCTCATCTCCTGATAGTAGAGCCCCTTTACATAGCCTATGCTCTCATGATCGGCGTAGCCGAAGTAGCGGCCCGCTTTCCTCTTGTCCAATTTTCACCTCCTAAGGAACTGTCAAAAAAAAGTGCGGTATTGCGCCTTGCTACGCAATACCGCACGGGGTCTTGCAGACTAGGCGGCCTTGCTGTCGGAGTCCTTCTTGCCCATGCCGCGGATGTCCCTGACGATCATGAAGATCACGAAGATGACTCCCACGAAGCCGGATATCGGCCAGAGGAAGTTGACCATCGCGCTGAAGGGCAGCACGGAGCCGAGCACGACGCCGAAGACCATGAGCACAGCCGTGAAGATGTTGCTCTTGTAGTTCTTGGTCTCGCCGAAGACGCGCTCGGTGAGCAGCCACAGATAGCCGGTTACTGTCGTGAAGATGCCTATGATCAGTATGACCATGTAGGCCCCGCCGACGCCGCCGCCGAACAGCCCCTGTATGGCCGCGAGGGCCGGGATCGGGAACATGGAGCCGGACGCGGGATCCACGACGTAGTTGAAGTTGGCGAGCAGGATGATGAGGCAGAGCAGGAAGCCGACGCCGAAGAATATGCCCGAGAATATGCCGCTGCCGATGGCCTGCTTCGTGTCGTTCGTCGACGATCTGCCGAGCGCGACGATGAAGGGTATGCAGACTATTAGGCAGACGCCCGAGTATATGAAGCCGTTTATGACCGGGTTGGTGGGCCAGTCCAGGCCAAGCAGCCCGAACATGTTTGCCTGCCAGATGGCGCCCTCCTGGACCATCTGGACCACCGGGGCCGACTGATCGAACGAGGAATTCGGGTGGAACAGCGAGATGATCCCGACGATGACGATGAAGGCGATGATGATGATGCCGGCGTAGCCCAGCACGTTCTCAACCCGCTTGAAGCCGCCAAAGACGACGACCGCCGCGATGATGCCGAGGATTATCGAGCCGGCGAACTGGGGCAGGCCGAGGAACTGGTTGATCATCGAGCCCGCGCCGGAGAACATGGTCGCAAAAATGCCGAGTACGAATAGGATGACGAATACATCGAATATCCAGGCCACGATCTTGCTGCCCGTGAAGAACTCGTAGACATCGCGGTTCCTGGCAAAGCTCTGGGACTGGCCTACCTTGTAGGCGCTGGCGCAGAAGTAGGCGTTCATGATGACGGCGCAGAGAACCGCTATGAACGCGCCGGGTATGCCGAAGGACCCCGCGAACTGGATGACTTCGTTTCCGGAAGCGAAGCCGGCGCCTATCGTGTAGGACGCGTACGCGCCTCCCACGACGAAGAACGCCCTGAACGTTGAAGCCTTTTGTTTGTTTTCCATCTTTTTATCAACCCCCGTTCAGCAGCAAAGCTGCTTTTTCATGTTGCCCCGGCGGCTTGACGGCAGATCGGGCCGCCGGGACAACGCCTGCGTACTGCAAGATATCCAAAATATATCTAAAACAGGATCCTCGGCAGATCCTGGTAGGGCCTATGCCTTAGGGAAACGCTGATTGATCCGTGTTTCCTTAGGGATGTTCCGCCAGCGTTGCCAGATCGACGCCCTCGAAGCGCTTCCAGGCGAGCGGGGACGCGTCGAAGGGCGTCTCCTCGCCGGAGATGATCTGCGCGATCAGAAGCCCGGTTATGGGCGCCAGCGCCACGCCGTCGCCCTCATGCCCGGCGGCGATGTAAAAGCCCGGCACCTCGTCTACGCCGCTGACTATCGGCAGATGGTCGAGGCAGAAGGGCCTTACGCCCCCAAAGCTGCGTATGCAGTGCATGTCCTTCAGCATGGGGTAGAACCTGATCGCCCTTTCCGCTATGGCCTGCATGATCTCGTACTCGGACTTGATGTCGTATCCCTTGAACAGCCGGCAGCCGCCGACCACCGTGTTGCCGGACATCGTCGTCTCTATGTTCAGGCAGACGTTGTGCTTCTCCACCAGCTCGCTAACCGGCCTCTTGAAGTCCGCGAAGAACTTCGCGAGCCAGTAGCCGAACTCCAGCACCTCGATGCTCTGGGTGACGGGCTCGGCCTTCTCCGTGATCAGCAGCATGCCTTTCCTTGGCTCGATGGGTATTTCAAGGCCCACCATCTTGCCTATGAAGGGGGCCCAGACGCCGCAGGCATTGACGACCTTGGGCGCCAGGAAGTCGCCGCGGTCCGTGACGACGCCCTCGACCTCGCCCTTCGCATTGCGCTTTATGTCCGTGACCGTCGTGTGCGTGTATACGTCCGCGCCGTTCCTCTTGGCCTCGTTGACGAAGGCGAAGACGACCCTGTAGGGGTTCGCCAGGCCGTCGCTCTTGTTCAGTATGCCGCCCACCAGATCGGGGGCCAGGTTGGGCTCCAGCTCGCACATCTCCTTGGGATCGATGACGGTCATGTCGAAGCCCTGGTCCCTGATCTTTTTCGCGTAGTCCGAGGCGGCCGCGAACTCCCGCTCCGTCTCGCACACGTACATGAAGCCCGTGGGCTCAAACTCTATCTCGTAGGAGAGCTCGTGCTGCAGCTCGTGGTAGAGCTTGACGCTGTGCCAGCCCTGCAGCGCGTCTATGCCGGGGGCCTTTTCCGAAAAGCCCACATAGCCGTCGGTGTGGCTGGCGGTGCCGGACGCTACGTCGTTCTGCTCTATTATGGCGACCTTATGGCCCCTCTTTGAGAGCTGGTACGCGCAGCTCGAGCCCTGCAGCCCGCCGCCGATAACTATCACGTCGTATGATTTCATCAGAAGTCACCTCCCGCCAAAGCGCCGAAGGTGATGGGCCTTACCGGCGGCCTAACGCTGGAGCTTCCCACCTCTGCCGGGGACTTGCCCAGCTCCTGCGCCAAAATCTGCTGCACGAGCCTCTCGCAGGTCCTTCCCTGGCACAGGCCCATGCCCGCCCTGGTGCGGCGCTTGACGCCCACGACGTCTATCGCGCCGTCCGAGATGGCCTGCCGGACCTCGCCGACAGTCACCTCCTCGCAGCGACAGACGAACATGTCATCATCGTAATTCAAACTCATGTCGCGACCTCCTTATCGACAACTGTTCCCGGCGCCGATCCTGCCCGGCGCCGGCGCGCCGCCCGTTCAGCGGCTGGCAGTGATTATCCTTATGCTGCGGACGTCATCGGCCAAGTCCTTGGGCACCGCCACCGTTACCACGGGCGTCCTGTTGTAGGACTTGGGGTTCATCACCTTGAGGACCCTCGCATCGCACACCCTCTCCCCGGCGCGGCTCACGGCGTTCACGCCGTCGCCAGCCTCGGGCAGGGGGAAGTACTCGTAGGGGAAGGATACCGCTGCCTCCGTCTCTGAATAGGTCTTGTCAACAATAAAGATCGCGAGCCCTGGGCACTGGGCAACGCAGATCCCGCAGCCTGAGCACGCGTCCTCGTCCACTATCGGGAGCGCCGTTATGGGCTCTCCCACCTTGATCGCGCTCCTCGGGCAGGCGGATTCGCAGGGATTGCACGGGATTTCCTGGATACATTCTACCACAGCGACAGGCCCCTTGGCAAATCTCGCGTCTGAAGGGAACAAATTGAATGATTTCAATTCCTCGATTGTTACACAACCTGTTTCAACCAATGACATTTCTTCGCCCTTTCTCGCACTATGCGCCTACGCCTGGGAAAGAAGCGATCTGAGCCGCCTTTGCCTTCATGCGCTTTTCTCCGAACGGGCCCATCCTCAGTCCGTCGAGCCTGTACCATATCTCGCCCTTCAGCTTGCCGGCCTCGCTTTCCGAAACGAGGCCCAGCGATTCGGCAGCCGCGACGCCCGCGAGCTTGCCTTCCTCGAGGGCGGTATTGGCCTCCTCGACGCCCGTGGCGTCGCCGGCCACGTATATCCCGCTGGCCGTCGTCTCCATGTTCCTGTCGTGTTTGGGGATCCAGCCGCCGAGCACGCCGTCGAACACCAGCTCCGCCTCTGAAAGCCTGACCAGGTCGGATATGGGCTTCAGCCCGGCCGCCAGCGTTATCGTGTCGGCTTCGAGGGTCTTCTCCGTACCCGCTATGGGCGCGAAATTCTTGTCGATCTCGGCTATCACGACCGCCTCGACCCTGTCCCCGCCCTTTGCCTCTATGATCGTGTGCTTGGTGTAGATGGGCACGCCCGCCCTCTTGATCTTGGAGGCGTGCACCCCGTAGCCGCCCACGCCCGGCAGGGCCTCGACCAGGGCCACGACCTCGCAGCCCGCCTGCATGAGCTGATAGGACACTATGAGGCCGACATTGCCGCTGCCCAGCATGACGATCCTCTTTCCCGGCCTCACGCGGTTAACGTTTATCATGGTCTGGGCCGCGCCTGCGCCCATTACGCCCGGCTTCGTCCAGCCCTTGAAGCGTATCACGTTCTCGGAGGCGCCGACAGCTATCACGATCTTCTTCGCGACGACGTTGGTGAGCACGGGGGTCTTGTTTTCGGTATTCTTCTCTATGGACACGACCTTGCCGCCATATATGCCTACGGCGGCGCTGTTCAGCCAGATCTCGACGCCGTACTTCTGTGCGTCCGCAAGCATCTGCGCGCCTATGTCTATCCCGCGCACGCCCGAGCCATGGGCGCTCGAGCCGAAGAACTTGTGTATCTGCTTGAACAGCTGGCCGCCCGCCTTCATGTTGAGATCAACAACCAGCACGGATTTCGCGCCCAGCTTGGCGGCCTCTATGGCCGCCGCCAGGCCGGCCGGGCCTGCGCCGACGACGACGATGTCCCGCTCAACCATTTCCCTCGCCTCCAATCCCGAACTGGGTGTTGACCACCATCCCCTTCTCGACAGGCGTTATGCAGGTCCTTACGTTGGCCATGCCGTTGACGATCATGGCGCAGTCCGTGCACTGCCCTATCCCGCAGAACAGCCCCCGCGGCTCCTTATTTTTGACGGTGTATCGATTGATAATAATGTTCTTCGCCAGCAGGGCCGCCAGGATGGGCTCTCCAACCTTGGCGGGTATCGGCTTGCCGTCGACGGTTATCTCGACCGTCTCGGCCCCGCTGTCTTCCTTTCCGATGATTATGTGATCCTCAATCCTCATACACATCTTTCAACCTTCCTGCCTTTCACACTTGGCTGTTACTCCGGAACGCTGCAGATAAACTCCATCTCGACCTTGACCTCGGGTATCATGCCTGCAACCTGGACGCAGGCCCTGGTCGGGAAGGGATCCTGGGGCATGAGTTCCCTGTACGCCCTGTTGACCTCAGAGTAATCGTTCATGTCGGTCAGGAAAATGCGGCAGGTCAGCACATCCGCCAGCGTGCCGCCAGCCTCCTTGAGCGCGAGCTCGGCGTTCTTAAGCGTCTGGATCGTCTGCTCGTAGGGATCCATGCTTATTATGTCCCCGTTCGGCAGCGTCGCGATCTGCGTCGTGAAGAACAGATCCCTGTACTTCGTGCCCTGCACATAGGGGCCATGCACCTCGCCCAAGGTCGCCTGGTTGAAAATCGCCTTCTGTTTCATCTTGATCATCTCCTCCTTTTTAATGTCACCGCACTAACGCACAAGCTCGGCCTCTATAAAGATATTTTGTCCGCCACGGCCTTGTTCACAAGGTTTGACGGTATCTTTCCGTCGTGCAGCAGCTCCTTCAGCTGCCTCAGGGCTATGATCCGCGCCTCGGCGAACGAGTCCTCCGAGACAAAGGCCGCGTGCGGGGTTATGATGCAGTTGTCGAGTACGAACAGATCGCTCTTTTCGTTCGCCTCGTCCTCAATCACGTCGACGGCCGCAGCCTTTATCCAGCCCTCTTTGAGGGCCTTCACAAGCGCCGGCTCGTCCACAACCCCGCCTCTGGCCGTGTTTATGAAGTAAGCGGTGTTCTTCATCATCCTGAACTGCGCTTCTCCCATCATGTGTTCTGTGACGCCCGGTATGAGGGGCGTGTGCATCGACACGAAGTCCGACGTCTTCAGCAGCTCGTCGAGGGTGTCGATCTTCTTGCAGCCGTAGTCGTCCAGGAACTCCTTGGTCTTCGTCGGCGCGTACACCTGCACGTTCATGTCCATGCTCTGCAGGATGGGGATCATGTACTTGGGTATGCTGCCGAAGAAGACGAGCCCGACGGTCTTGCCCGACATCCTGAATGTCTTGCCGCCGAGCAGGGGATCCCATTTCCCGCTCCTTACGTTCCTGTCATGGAATGTTATCTTCCTGACGCAGTCTATCATCATGCCTACCGTATGGAGCGCGACCTCCTCCGTACAGAAGCCGGGGCTGTTCGTGACGCACACGCCGTGCTCCGTGGCTGCGGCTATGTCCACGTTGCTGACGCCTATGGCCTGCAGGGACACGATCCTCAGGCCCTCCGCCTTCGCCAGGACGTCCTTCGTGATCTGGAAATACTCGACGACCACGCCTTCCGCGCCCTTGGTAGCCTCCAGGAAGGCTTCGGGCTTGTCCCTGTCCTCGCCGTTCTTGACCTCGACGAGCTCGATGTCGTCGGCCCCCCACTCCTTCAGGAGGCTGTTCTCGAAGTCGAGGGTGTCATCGACATTGTAGTATACTACCTTGTGCTTGCCCATATATCGCGACCTCCTATCAATCATTCAGATGGGGCTGTTCAAACGAGGCTATCCAAATCCCCGCGCTAGTTTTGTCCAGGCCAGGTTCCGGGATGGGCAAAAATGGCGTGGGGTTTGAATAGCGACTACCCAAACGAGGCTATCCAAATCCCCGCGCTAGTTTTGTCCAGGCCGGGTTCTGGAGCCGATTTTGGCTCCCGGAGCGTACTCGAAGCTACGTGAGGAAGCCAATAATCGGAACCAGGTTCCGGGATGGGCAAAAATGGCGTGGGGTTTGGATAGCGACCATTTTACCTTCCTTCGTAGGCCTTTTCCAGAATCCCCCTTATATCCTTCTCCACAAGCTTGCAGGGGTTGACCGCAAGCAGCCTGTACGGCATGGTCCCGTCTATGATGGCCTGGAAGTCCTTTTCCTCTATGTCGATCTCCTTCAGCGTCCGTGGGACCCTCACGTCCTCCTGAAGGTCGAAGACCGCCTCCACGGCCGTATATGCCGCGTCCCTGTCCGAAAGCCCCTCGACGTCTATCCCGAGGGCCACGGCTATGTCGCGGAACTTCCTGAAGTTGCCCACGTAGTTCCTGTCCATCGCGTAGGGGAGCAGGAGTCCGTTCGCTATGCCGTGCGGCGTGTGGTGGAGCCCGCCCATGGACTGCGCGATCCCGTGGACGACGCCGAGGCCGCCGTTCATGAAGGCGACGCTGGCTATAAGGCTGGCCACGGCCATGTTGCTGCGGGCCTCTATGTTGTTGCCGTCCGCGACCGCGGTGCGCAGGTTCGCCCCGATGAGCCTCATGGCGTGCAGGCCCAGGGCGTCGCTGATGGGCTCAGCGTTCAGCGATACGTAGGACTCTATGGCGTGCGTGAGCGCGTCGAGCCCTGTCGAAGCCGTTATTATCGGGGGCATGCCCACATGGAGCTGCGGATCGATCAGGGCAGCCTTGGGTATGATGTAGTCATGCGTCACCGAGAGCTTGATGTTGTTCTGCATGTCGCCGATGACGGTCGCCGCCGTCATCTCGCTGCCGGTCCCGGCGGTGGTCGGTATGGCTATCAGGGGTATCGACGGGTTCTGCACCGTCTTGGTCCCGCCAAAGAGATACTCCCTGACGGAGCCCTCGTTTGTCTGCAGCATGGCGACCGCCTTGGCGAGGTCTATGGGGCTGCCCCCGCCGACCGCCACGACTATGCTCGCCCCGCTGTCCGCCAGGGCCTTGGCCGTGTTATCGACCATCTCTATCGTCGGATCCGGCTTGGTGTCGGTGAACAGCTCGTAATCCGCGCCGCCCGCGTCGAGCGCGGCCTTCACGGCCGTCATTATCGGCGTGCTCGCTATCACCGGATCGCTGATGAGGAATATCTTCCCGCCGCCGAGCTCCTTGCAGAGATCCGGCAGCTTCTTCGTCACCCCGTTCCCGAAGTGGACCCGCGTGGGCATTTTGAAAATAAAGTCTTTCATATCGTCTCGTCTCCTGCTATCGTTGCCGCTAAAGCGGCTTGGTTGGAACCGCCCGGCGGAAAACCTAGAGAGCCTTGAGCGCGGCGTCCAGTATGTCCAGACCCTTGTCTATGTCTTCCCTGCCTACGTTCAGCGGCGTTGCGATCCTGAAGCCGTTGGCGTAGACGCCGCAGCCCAGCACGAGCATCTTGTTGTCGAGGCAGAACTGCCGCACCTTGCTGAACGCCTCCGCGTTCGGAGACCTGTCCTCGGGCTTGATGAACTCCAGGGCCAGCATGAGGCCCAGGCCCCTGACGTCGCCTATTATCGGGTATTTGGCCTTCAGATCGTACAGCCTTTCCTTAAGATATGCGCCCTGCTTGTTGCAGTTGTCCAGGATGTTTTCCTCCTTGAACGTGTCCAGCACCGCGAGGGCCGCCGCCGCGCATATGGGATGGCCGCCGAAGGTCGTGCCGTGCATGCCGGGCAGCCACTTGCCCATGATCTCCGGCGTGCTGACTATGGCCGACATGGGGAGGCCGCCGGCTATGGCCTTGCCGAGGGTCATGATGTCGGGCACGACGCCGAAATGCTCGGACGCGAAGAACTTGCCGGTGCGCCCCCAGCCGGACTGAATCTCGTCGAAGACCAACAAGATGCCATGCTCGTCGC
>JAISXZ010000146.1 GCA_031270275.1 Eubacteriales Family XIII. Incertae Sedis bacterium
GGCCGCAGGGGCCGCAGGGCTGTCGGCCGGGCCTGCGTCGGGGGCTGCCGGGGGCGGCGCAGGGGCCTCCGCCGGCTTCGGCCTGGGGGGCTCCTTGATCTCTATCTCCGGCTCGATCTCTATCTTCAGCTTGGTCTTGTAGTTCAGCTCATGGCTTCCCGACGACTTGACCTCAGCCTCTATGCTGTCGATCCCGCCGGGCGCCGCCTGCTCCTGCGCTTCCGCTGCCGTGTCCTTTGTGATGAGCTTCATTACGTGCTCGGTCTTATTGCTTTTCTTGGCCATCCAAAATCATTCCCTTCTGTGAAACAAGCTCATCGACAAAGAGCCGATAATCCCTCGCGGCGTTGCATCTGGGCGCGTAGGCGAATATGCTCTCGCCGTGCGCCGGGGCCTCGGCAGCCGCCACGGAGGCGCGTATCTTAGTGCTGAACACCTTGGTCGAAAGCTTTTCGGCTATCTCCTCGGCCATCTCCTCGACGTCCCGCGTAAGCCGCCGGCGCCTGTCGTATTTGTTCAGCAGTATGCCCAGTATCTCTATCCTCGGATTGTAGATGCTCTTGACCAGCTCTATGGTCTCCCGAAGCTGCGATATGCCGAGAACGCTCAGTATCTCCGGCATCATCAGTATTATCAGGCAGTCCGAGGCCGTGTACGCGTTGGCGGTCAGGATGTTCAGGGCCGGAGGCGTGTCCACGATGATGTAGTCGTAGCTGTCGGTCACGGGCGCCAGGCCCTTTTTCAGCAGCGTCTCCCGCCCGAGCATCGTGAATTCCTGCTCCGCGCCGGACAGCAGTATGTTCGACGGTATTATCCCTATGCCGTCTATCGTCTGTATCGTCTCCTCCGCGCCCTTCAGCCCCTTCATCAGGTCGTATGACGTGGGGCTTCCCTCGATGTCGGCGCCCAGGCAGAAGCCGAAATTCCCCTGTGGGTCCAGATCGACCCCAAGCACGCTGAACCCCTTGGCCGCGAGGCCGGTTATGACGGCGCAGGCCGTTGTCGTCTTGCCCACGCCCCCCTTCTGGTTCGTTATGACTATAGTCTTAGACATTCAGCCGCCCCCCGCCATGGCGCCGCTGGGCCGCTGCCCGGCGGCCCAACGGCGCCAATTTTGCCCATCCCGGAGCCCATGGGATACCTGTTCCGATGATAGATAAACGCCTGTCAGACAATGAGATTGCTCAGGGTCTCCTTGCGCTTGTGGTGCTCCGATATCTGCACCTTGAACACGTACTCGCAGACCAGGCGCTCCTGCTCGCTCGTCAGGCGCAGCACGCGGCCCCCGTACCTGAACTTGAAGTCCGGAGGCCCCGTGACGTTGCCGGCGGCGTCCGTCCTGTCCTCGACCCTCTCCCTCCGCAGCACCTGGAACTCGGCCTTGAAGCCCTGCTTTAGGAAGCTGAGGTCCAGCGTGATCCTCTGCTTTCTGAAAAAGGGGTGGTTGCTGAAGAAGCCGGCCCCACCCAGGCTCAGATCCCTTATCTTTATGTCCGTGTCGGTCTTCATGGACCGCCGCAGACGGCCCATGGAGTAGACGCGGACGGCCTTGGCGTCGAAGGAGGTCCTGACCTTCAGGCTCTGCCGCCTTTCCTCCTTCTTCGCGACCTGGGACACGATTTCCACGTTTATCTGCTTGGGTATGGAAAGCGTGACGACGCCCCACATAAACTGCAGGCCGTCCTCGAAATATGCCACGATATCGACCTGGGTCTGGTGCGGGATCTCCGCCATATCCTTGCCGTGCAGGACGATCCTGTTGCCGTTGACGCTTATGTGATCCGAGGAGGCGAAGATGCGCTCGTCGCTCTTTGAGATGTCAACTTTTATTATGTTGTCGCCGATCGCCATAGGACCACCTCATGTATCGCTGCAGCTGTGGCCGATTTCACAGGGCGCCCGGTCACGCCGGCGCCCTCGCCCAGTCCCCCTTGTCGATATAGAGCCTGCACGCCTCGATATTCGACATGTCGCGCGCCATCATCAGGCTGCCCGCGAACAGGTCCGCCCCCGAGTAGATTATGCGCTTGCACACTATGCAGCCGGGGAAGCGCTCGCCGGTGTCCGCCGTCAGCTCCTTCAGCCCCGCCTCCGCGATCCGCAGCTCCTCGCGCAGGGGCGGAAGCTGGGCCGCAAGCTGCTTGTAGAGGGAATTGAGCTCCGGCCTGTCCGCGCGATCCATCAGGCTGCGTATCTTGTTGACGTTCTCCGTCTGGAGCCTTAGGTCCTCCTTCGCCTTTTCGAAGGCCGCCTGCAGCTCCGCCAGGCGCTCCTCGTCCACAGGGGTCTCCATGAGCTCGACGCGCGTCCTTATGCCGCGCTCGTTGCCTATATAGTTGGCCTGTAAGACGCCCAGGACCGAGGTCCTGCCGCCCACAAGCACCGCCTTGCCGCCCGACAGGGTGATGTTGCCCCGGCAGGACACGTTGCTGTCTATTATGTAGTCCGAAAAGATGTCCCCCCTGACCTCTATGCTGCCGTTCTCTATGTAGCGGCACTTCATGAAGCCGCCCACCGCCACCTTCTTCATGCGGCCGCCGTTGACGCCCTCCGACACTATGAGGTTGCCGCCCGCGCGTATCTCCGCGTTGCCTATGCTGCCCCTGACCGTCAGGTTGCCGCCGCATTCGACCGAAAAGCCCTCACTCACCGAGCCGCGCACGATCACGTCGCCCTTGAAGCGTATGTTGCCCGTGGACATGTTCACGTCGCCGGGTATGTTCAGCACCTCCATCACGTTGATGACGTCGCCCTTGAAGCCGACGGTGCCGTCGACCGTGGACAGCAGCGACGTGGAATCCCCGTTCCATTCGGTGTTGAGCCCCTTGGGGGAGCGCGGCTCCTTGCCGTTCTTCGCCAGTATCGGCCCCCCGTAGACGTTGGTGCCGTTGACGCCCTGCGTGGGCGGGGTCAGCGTGCATAGGGCCTGGCCCTTGCTTACCATCTGGAAGATGTCCACGTTCTTGTAATCGACCAGCTTCTTTTCCTCACCCCCGTAGTCCGGCTTGTACTCGTCGGAGTTTTTCACATGGAACTCGATGCTGCCGTCGACGCCGTCGATGCCCGCCGCGCCCATGGCGATCAGGAACTCCGTGCCCGCTATGGGGCCGGACGCCAGCGCGGCGACGGTGGACTTGTCGATGCCGTAGACGACCCTCGCGCCCTCCAGGGCCTTAAGTATGTCGGCCTCCGAAAGCGGTTCCGGGGCCTCGTCCCCCTGCGGGGCCGTGAGCGTGACATACGCCTCGAGGTTGTCCTCGCTGACGCGGACCCTGATCTCATACTTGGCCATTTCCGCCTCCATTCAATTTTGGCTCTGCGCGAAGGCAGCAAGCAGACCCTGCCCACGCGCCCCCTAAGCTAAAATAGGAACCTGCGGCCCTCAGGCCGCGGATGAGGCGCTGACCAGCCCCTATCAGCCCGTTCTGAGCTGGTTGCCGACGCCTTCCATCTCGTCTATCGTCTGCAGCACCCTCGCGTTGAAGCTGAAAGCCCTCGATGCCTCTATCATCCTGACCACCTCCTCGCTCGTCCCGACGCCGGAACGCTCCAGGTAGCCCGCCCGGACGTCCGGCTCCTCCAAGGCCTCCGCCTCGCCCGACACCTCCGTGGCCGCCAGCCTGTTCATCCCCTTAAGCTCCAGCCCGTGCCTGTTCGGGAAGACGAAGACGCCCACCTGCGAGGGATCCGCCTCCTCGTCGCCCGGCATCTCTATGCGGTTGCCCCCGCTGTCGAGGACGTAGCCGCCGTTGGCGTCCACGAGGGACTTGGTGTCGCCGTCTACGGAATACCTGAAGCCGCCGTCCCGCGTGTAGTATACCTCGTCCTCCTCGCCTATGGCCACCGCGAAAAAGCCCTCGCCGTTTATGGCCATGTCCGTGGGGATGCCGGTGGACACGAAGCCGGCCTGGGCGTAGTTGACGCCCACGGAATGCACCCGCGAGCCGTGGCCCGTGTTGACGTAGGTCCCGCCGCCGCCGTGCACCTTCGCGTATATGAGCGAGGAAAAGGCCGCGTGCTGAGGCTTGTAGCCGTAGGTGCCGATGTTCGCGAAGTTGTTCGCGATGACGTTCATGTTCTGCTGCTGTCCCAGCAGGCCTGACTGGGACGCGTAGAAGCCCCTTATCATAGTCTCCTCCATTGCGGACCTTCGCCCGCCGCATCGTATTTACCTGATTTATACCTTATGCAAGCGCCATTTATTCAATGGCGGGCAAAAAATGGCGTGGCGCCGTGCAGCGGCGCCCTAACTGCTGACGCGCCCTATCTGCGTCACCAAAGCCTCGTTGAGCTGGTCGTACATCTTTACGACCTGGGAGCAGGCGTTGTACATGTTCTGGCCCGCCATGACCCGGCTCATCTCCACCGCCATGTTCACGTTGGACTTCTCTATGACGTTCTGCAGCACCTGGTATGTGCCGGCGGGCGCGGCGTCGGGCTCCTCCTCGCTTTGGAACATGCCCCGGCCCGCGTTGTAGAGGCTGTCCATGTCCTCGACGGCGTAGACGCCTATCTGCGCCACCTCCTCGCCGCCCACGCTGATCATGCCGTACTGGTCAACCAGTATGCTGCTGCTCTCCAGCGTTATGGGCGAGCCTCCGTCGTCGAGCACCAGCCCGACGCCGGGGAGCACGAGGTTCATCTCCGAATCCACGTCGAACTGCCCGTTCCTCGTGAGCACGTCGCCGAGGCTTTCGGAGCTCACCATGAAGAAGCCCGGGCCGTTGATGGCCATGTCAAGCTCGTTCCCCGTGCTCTCCATGCTGCCCTGATCGAAGTTGTAGTACTCCGTGATGTTGGTCGTGAAGAAGGAACCGCCCCCTATGTTCCTCGAGGGGCTGATGTCGCCTCCCCCGATCCGCGCGACCAGATGCTCCGCGAACGACGAGCCCACCAGGGTCTCCGCCTTGTAGCCCGTGGTGCCCAGGTTCGCCACGTTGTTCGCCATCACGTTGAAATTGCGGAGCTGGGACAGGGCGCCGGATGCTGCTTCGTAGAATCCCCTTACCATAACTGCCTCCTTAACAGTGACTATTCAAACGCCACGCCATTTTTGCCCATTCCGGAACCCGGTCCCGGATTTCGGCTCCTCACGTGCTTCCTCTGTACGCTCCGGGACCAAAATCCGGCCCCGGAACCCGGCCTGAACAAAACTTATTGCGCTAACCTCTGTTGTACAGATCTATCTTGTGCCGCAGCTTGAGTATCGCGGCCGAATGTATCTGCGACACCCTGGACTCCGTTATGCCCATTATCGACGCTATCTCCCGAAGCTTCATGCTCTCGTAGTAGTACAGCGACACGACAAGCCTCTCCCTCTCGCCGAGGCCGCCTATGGCCTCCACGAGCTTGGCCCTCAGCTCCTGGCGCAGGAACTCCGCCTCCGGCATGTCCTCGTCCTTCTGCTCCGTCAGCAGGGGAAAGGCCGTCATCATCTTCTCGTTGATGGCCTCCTCGTAGGACAGCACCAAGGCGTTATGGCGCTTCTGCATTATGCTGTCCAGCTGCTCCGCGCCTATGCCCATCCTGGACGCCAGCTCCTCGCGCGTCGGCTCCCGGCCGTAGGCCGCGTACAGCTCCTCGTAGGCGGCGTTGAGCTCCTTGACCAGGTTTCTCTGGTTCCTGGGTATCCAGTCCTGCTTCCGCATGAAGTCTATGACCGCGCCCTTTATCTTCAGGGAGGCGAAGGTC
>JAISXZ010000226.1 GCA_031270275.1 Eubacteriales Family XIII. Incertae Sedis bacterium
AACGGAGGCCGCGTCGAAGATAGCGAATCGCTACGGGAATGTGCTCTACGTCTCGGGCGAGGAGTCCGAGGAGCAGATCAGGCTCAGGGCCGACAGGGTGTGCGGCGGCGGGGCGGAAAGGCTCTATCTGCTGTCGGAGACGGACATGGAGCGCGTCCTTGGGGCGGCGGAGGCCATATCACCGGTCTTTCTCGTCGTGGACTCGATACAGACCATGTACCTCCCGTCCATGGAATCCTCGGCGGGGGGCGTCTCGCAGGTGAGGGCCTGCGCGAACGAGCTGACGCGCTACTGCAAGGCGCGCGGCGTGCCTGTCTTCGTCGTTGCCCATGTCACAAAGGCGGGGGATCTCGCCGGGCCGCGCATAATAGAGCATCTGGTGGACTGCGTGCTGCAGTTCTACGGCGAGCGGGATCAGGATCTGCGCATACTGCGGGCCAACAAGAACCGCTTCGGGGCCACGAGCGAGATAGGCGCCTTCGAGATGGGGGAATCCGGCCTCGTCCCCATAGAGAATCTGTCGCGCGGCTTCCTCGACGACATGGACGGCGCGGCCGAGGGTGCCGTGGCGAGCGCCGTGTACGAGGGCACGCGCCCCCTGCTGCTGGAGCTGCAGGCGCTGACCACGCCGGCCGGGGCCGGCTTCGCCCGCCGCACGGCGCTGGGCGTGGAGGCGGCGCGCCTGAACATGATACTGGCGGTGCTTGAGCGCCGGGCCGGGGTCTCGCTGATCAGCCAGGACGTCTACGTGAACGTGGTGGGGGGCATAAAGCCGGAGGGCACATCCCTCGACCTGGCCGTGGCGCTGGCCGTGTACTCCAGCCTAAAGGGCGTCCCCATAGGGCCGAGGACCATAGCCATAGGCGAGATAAGCCTTACGGGGGACCTGAAGGGCGTGAGGAACGCCGAGAAAATGGCCAGGGAGGCGGCCCGCCTTGGCTGCTTCGACAGGATGATAATGCCCAGCAGGAACGCCGAGCGGCTCGACGGCGCCCTGCCCGGGCTGCGGCTGATCGGCGCCGCCGGCATAGCGGAGGCCATAGCCGCGATTTAGTTCCTTAGGGGGCCGCAATGCGCCGTACGCTGTCCTTTATATACGAAGCGCTCCACGCCCGCTACGGCGAGCTGCGCTGGTGGCCCGCCAGGACCCCATACGAGGTGATGGTCGGCGCGGTGTTGACCCAGAACACGGCCTGGGTCAACGTCGAGAAGGCAATCGCCAACTTCGGGGAGAGGCTCTCGCCCGAAGCCGTGGCGGAGGCCGGCATCGCGGAGCTGGCGGAGACGATCCGGCCGGCGGGCTTCTTCAACCAGAAGGCGGCCTACCTGAAAGAGCTCACGGCCTGGTACGCCAGGTACGGCTACGACGCGCCGTCCGTCCAGAGGGAGCCGCTCGCCAAGCTGCGGGCCGAACTGCTCTCCACGAAGGGCATCGGGCGGGAAACCGCCGATTCGGTGCTGCTGTACGCCTTCGGCTTCCCGACCTTCGTGGTTGACGCCTACACAGTCCGGCTCTGCGACCGATATCCCATCGAGGCGGGCAAGGGCTATGAGGCGGTCAAGGCCTGCTTCGAAGGGAACGTTGAGCGGAGCGTCGGGGTCTATAACAACTTCCACGCCCTGATCGTGGCCAATGCCAAGGCGCATTGCAGAAAGAGGCCCGTCTGCGGCGGCTGCCCTGTCGCCGAAGCCTGCGGGAGGCGCGGCGTATGACCCGAAACCGAGATGTCGCCCTGCCCGACGCGGAGCCGTCCGCCCGCGCCCCGGCAGCGCCCCGGCCGCCCGCAAATATATGCGCGGGCGATTGATTTTTGGGTATTTCTGTGCGATAATGATATAAGTTAATCGGCCTGCGGGAGGGGAGGCACACGTGTCCATACGAATGCGAATCATATCGGCGATCGCCGTCTGCCTGCTCCTCGCGTGCGGATGCACGACCTGCATCGCCTATTTCTTGGCGCGGCAGTCCGCCATCGATTCCTTCTACAACCTGGCGACAAGCGAGCTGAAGCGCATAGAGGAGCGGATACAGACCTTTATGGAGCCGGGCGCGATGAACGTTAGATACCTGGCCTCCCTGGACCTGGTCCGGAACTCCCGAGGCAAGCTGACCAGCTATATGGACACCGAGGAGGTCACGACCCTGTGGTATGAGAACCATCCGCCATACGAGCAGGAGATATACGACACATTCGTGCGGGTACACAACTCCAACACCAACTACGGCCTGGTCTTTATGGCGAACGACGACGGGCAGTATGCCCAGGCGCCCGAGGGCTCAATCAAAAATCCCCACTACGATCCTCGGGAGCGCCCGTGGTACAAGGAGGCCATGGCCAGCGATCAGGAGTTGGTCATATCCTCGCCCTACCTGACGACGGGCGGCAGCATGGTATGCAGCATCATGGTAAAGACCTACGATCTCTACGGCAGGCCCTTGGGCGTGCTGGGCGTGGACTACAGCCTGGACAGCCTGGTGGGGGATCTCGGCGCCCGCAGGGTGCTGGACACCGGCTATATCGTCGGCCT
This sequence comes from Eubacteriales Family XIII. Incertae Sedis bacterium, assembly GCA_031270275.1. Classification (GTDB taxonomy): domain Bacteria; phylum Bacillota; class Clostridia; order Peptostreptococcales; family Anaerovoracaceae; genus JAISXZ01. The sequence continues at coordinate 2,530 of JAISXZ010000226.1, forward strand.
GGACAGCGGCGGCAACGTCATCGTGGACGGCCACCATCCCGAGTATGTGCAGATGGAGCAGGAGGACTATCCCGAGTCCCGCCGCCTCATGGCTAAGGCCGGCAACGCGTCCATGCGCAACATAGGCGAAAGGGGCATAGCGGAATATATCGTGACATTCAGGATGGAGTCCAACGGCTGGACGCTGGCCATCGTGTTCGACGAGGCCGAGATGCTGAGCTCCTCCCGCACGCTGCTGATCGCCCTGCTCGCCACATCGGTGCTGGTTTTCGCCTTTGCCCTGGCGCTGGGCGTGTTCATAGCGCGCGGCATCGCCCGCCCCATAGAGGAGCTGACGGAGGCGTCCAACATCATATCCGGCGGGGAGTACGAGCGCTCCGACGAGCTGCGCCGCGCCCTTTCCCGGAAGCTGGACGTGACAGGCCAGGGGGAGAGCAAAAAGCTGGCGAAATCGCTGGAGACGATGGTGGGCACGCTGCAGCAGCGGATCGAGGCCGCGCAGGCCGCGACACTCGCGAAGAGCGACTTCCTCGCCAACATGAGCCACGAGATACGGACCCCGCTGAACGCCATAATCGGCATGACCTCCATAGGGAAAAGGGCCGGCGATCCGGAGCGCAAGGACTATGCCTTCGGCAAGATCGAGGACGCCTCCACCCACCTTCTGGCCGTCATCAACGACGTGCTGGACATGTCCAAGGTGGAGGCCGGCAAGATGGAGCTGTACTCCGTCGAGTTCAATTTCGAGAGAATGCTGCGCCAGGTGGTGAACGTCATAAATTTCCGTATGGACGAGAAGCATCTGCGATTCAGCGTCCATATAGACCCGCGCATCGCGCCCGTGCTGGCCGGCGACGATCAGCGGCTGGCCCAGGTGCTGATAAATCTGCTCTCCAACGCGGTGAAGTTCACGCCGGAGGGCGGCAGCGTGTCCCTGGACGCCGTTTTGCTGAATGAGGCCGACGGGCTGTGCGAGCTGCAGATCAGCGTGGCGGACACCGGCATCGGCATCAGCGAGGAACAGCAGGCCCGCCTGTTCAACGCCTTCCAGCAGGCGGAGAGCGGCATATCCCGCAGATACGGCGGCACCGGGCTGGGGCTGTCCATCTCCAAGCACGTCGTCGAGCTGATGGGCGGGGAGATCCGGCTGGAGTCCCTGCCGGGCAAGGGCTCCACCTTTACGGTCACGGTCTCGCTGGCGAGGGGCAGCGCGCAGCAGCCCCTGCTGGCGCCCGGCAGGGACTGGAAGAACGTGCGCGTGCTGGCGGTGGACGACATGCCGGAGGCGCGCGAGATATTCCTCGAGATCGCGCGGGGGCTGGGCGTGAACTGCGACGTGGCGGACGGGAGCGGCGCCGCCCTGGCCCTGGTGGATGAGAAAGGCCCCTACGACATCTACTTCGTTGACTGGCGGATGCCGGGGATGGACGGCGCGGAGCTTGCCTCCCGCCTGAAGGAGAACAGGGGCGACGGCTCTGTCGTCATCATGGTCACCGCCGCCGACCAGGCCGATATCGACACGGGCGCGGGGCAGACGCGCCCCGACAGATTTCTCTCAAAGCCGCTGTTCCCGTCCATGGTCGCGGATACCATAAACGAATGCCTGGGCGTGGACGGCGCGATTGGGCACGAGGCGCCGCAGGACGAGGACATAGAAGGCATCTTCAGGGGCCGCTGCCTGCTGCTGGCCGAGGACGTGGAGATCAACAGGGAGATCGTGCTGTCGCTTCTGGAGCCGACGCAGATAAGCGCCGACTGCGTGGAGAACGGCCTGCAGGCCGTGGAGGCGTTCAAGGGGGATCCCGACAGATACGACATGATCTTCATGGACATGCAGATGCCCGAAATGGACGGCCTTGAGGCGACGCGCCGCATCCGCGCGCTGGACATCCCCAGGGCCGGGACCATCCCCATCATCGCCATGACCGCCAACGTGTTCAGGGAGGACATAGAGAACTGCCTGGCCGCCGGGATGAACGGACACATCGGCAAGCCGCTGGGCATGGACGAGGTACTGGCCCAGCTGCGCAGATATCTACTCTAATCGAAACTACTCCGCCTCGGCCTCCGCCTTGTGCGCGGCTATAATCTTCTCGGACAGATGGGCCGGCACCTCCTCGTAGCGCTCGAAGCGCATCGTGAAGCTGCCCCTGGCCTGGGTCATGGATCGCAGCATTATGGCGTACTTGAACATCTCCGCCTGCGGCGCCTCGGCCAGGACCTTCTGCCCGCCGCCGGACTGCGGCTCCATTCCCAGTATCTTGCCCCTGCGCTTGTTCATGTCGCCCATTATATCGCCCATGTACTCGTCGGGCACGAATATCTCCACGTGCAGTATGGGCTCCAGCAGTATGGGCTTCGCCTCCGCGATGCCCTTTTTGAAGGCTAGGGCCGCCGCGATCTTGAAGGCGATCTCGTTCGAGTCCACGTCATGATAGGAGCCGTCGTACAGCACGGCCCTGACGTTCACGACCTTGCAGCCGGCCAAGGGCCCCTTCCCCATGCACTCGCGCAGCCCCTTTTCGACGGCCGGCACGTAGTTTTTCGGCACCGAGCCCCCGAACAGCTCCTCCGCAAACTCGAATTCCTCCTTGGCCGGCGAAAACTTTATGTGCACGTCGCCGTACTGGCCCGCGCCCCCCGACTGCTTCTTGTGCTTGCCCTGGACGTCGGAGCTGCCCTTGATGGTCTCCCTGTAGGGGACCTTGGGGTCCCGGAGCTCCACCTCGACGCCGAACTTCTCCTTGAGCTTCGATGTTATTATGCCGATCTGTATCTCGCCCTGGCCGCCAAGCAGCGTCTGGTGCGTCTCTATGTTCCTCTCCATCGTGAAGGAGGGATCCTCCTCCATCAGCCGGTGCAGGCCGGACCCTATCTTCTCCTCCTCGCCCTGGTTCTTGGGCTCGACAGCTATGAAAAGCGAGGGCTGCGGGAAATGCACGGGCGGGTACTTTATGGGGGCGGCCTTGTCGCAAAGCGTGTCGCCCGTCTGCGTGTACTGCAGCTTCGACGCGGCCACTATGTCGCCGGCCAGGGCCTGCGGGGCCTCGCCCTGCGTCTTGCCGCGCAGGAAGAACACGGAACCCATCTTTTCGGACTTCTCCGCCCTCGAATTGTACGCCTCCATGCCGGGCGCCAGCTTTCCCGATATCATCTTTATCAGCGATATCTTGCCGACGAAGGGGTCAGCTATGGTCTTGAACACGAAGCCCGAGAACGGCGCGGACCCGTCGCAGGGCCTCGACGCGGCCTCGCCCCTGGCGTCTACGCCCTCGTAGGGCGCGCTCGACCCGTGCTTCGGGACGTACACCGCCAGCATGTCCAAAAACTCCTTTATGCCGGCGCCGGTGGACGCGCTGCCGGAGACCACAGGCACTATGTCGCCCGCCGCGATGCCCGCCGCCAGCCCCTTGTCGAACTCGTCCTTGGTGAACTCCTCGCCGCCGAAGAACTTCTCCAGAAGGGCCTCGTCCGTTTCCGCGACGGCCTCGTTCAGGGCCTCCCTGTCGTCCAGCGTGACGACGGAGGAGCCGAACTTCTCCTTGAGATCGGCTATGACCTTGGCCACGTCCACGTTCTCCTTGTCGGTCTTGTTTATGAATATGAATTTCGGCGTGGCATGCTCCCTGCACGAATTCCACGCCTTCTCCGTGCCGACCTGCAGGCCCGCCGAGGCATCCACGACTATGACCCCGGCCTCGACCGCGCGCAGCGCCGAATTGACCTCGCCCACGAAATCGAAGAAGCCCGGCGTGTCTATGAAGTTTGTCTTGATCCCGCCGTACTCCACGGGGACTATCGCCGCGCTGATCGAGTAGCCCTTCTCTATCTCCATCTTGTCGTAGTCGGAAACCGTATTGCCGTCCTCCACCCTGCCGAGCCTGCTTATGTGGCCGGCCGCCAGCAGCGCGGCCTCCAGTATGGTGGTCTTGCCGCATCCGCCATGGCCCAGAAGCGCGACGTTCCTTATGGTATCGCCCGTGTAGCCTTTCATAAAATAAACCTCCTGAAAAAGGTCTGCCCCAAGCGCGGCAGCAATCGGGATCAGCAATGTAACGCAGCGATTCCAGTATACCAGCTTCACTCATAAATAGCAATAAAAATGGATGAGGCGCGGAAATTATTTCAGTATGGTCAGTTGCAAAGTCGGCCGCCAAGGCGTATAATGCTATGGAAGGGCGGGCAGATGCGTGTCTGCCTGCGGGATCGACGGGCATGCGAAGGCACAGCTGCGGCATCGAGCCGCAGGGCGACATCGCGGCGCCGGGATGGGATCGGGCATGGAGAGAGAACACATAGACTTTGAGGACAGGGGCGAGCGCGACCGGCACAGGCACACCGCCTCGCACATACTGGCGCAGGCGGTCAAGCGGCTTTTCCCGGAGGCGAGGCTCGCCATAGGGCCGTCCGTCGAAAACGGCTTCTACTACGACTTCGACCTAGAGCATAGGTTCACGGACGACGATCTCGCGAGGCTCGAGAAGGAGATCAAGTCCATAATACGGGCGGACTACCCGCTGGAGCGTTTCGAGCTGCCGAGGGACGAGGCGCTGCGGCTCGTGGGCGACTGCGGCGAGCCCTACAAGGCCGAGCTGATAGAGGGCCTGCCGGAGGGCGCCGCGATATCCTTCTACCGGCAGGGCGACTTCACGGATCTCTGCGCGGGGCCGCATCTGGCTTCCACCGGCGCGGCCGGGGCCGTGAAGCTCATGAGCGTGGCGGGGGCCTACTGGCGCGGCAGCGAAAAGAACAAGATGCTGCAGCGCATATACGGCACCTCGTTTCCCAGCCGCGGCGAGCTCGACGAATGGCTGGCGAAGCTGGAGGAGGCGAAGAAGCGGGACCATCGGAAGATAGGGAAGGAGATGGACCTGTTCGCCGTATACGACGAGGGGCCGGGCTTCCCCTTCTTCATGCCGCGCGGCATGGTCATAAGGAACGAGCTCGAGGCGTTCTGGCGCCGCGAGCACGCGAAGCGCGGCTATCAGGAGATAAAGACGCCCCTGATACTTAACGAGGGGCTTTGGCACACGTCGGGGCACTGGGATCACTACCGGGACAGCATGTACTTCACGAAGATAGACGACGCGGATTTCGCGGTGAAGCCGATGAACTGCCCCGGCGCCATGCTCGCCTACGGGCGCAGGATGTACAGCTACCGCGACTTCCCCATAAGGCTCGCGGAGCTCGGGCAGGTGCACAGGCACGAGCTTTCGGGGGCGCTGCACGGCCTCATGCGCGTCAGGGCCTTCACGCAGGACGACGCGCACATATTCATGCTTCCGGGTCAGATAAAGGACGAGATCGTCGGCGTGACAGAATTCGTGGACTCCGTCTACAGGCGTTTCGGCTTCAGCTACCGCGTGGAGCTTTCCACGAGGCCGGAGGATTCCATGGGGACGCAGGAGGAATGGGACGCCGCGACGGATGCGCTCAGGGAGGCGCTGGAGGCGAGGGGCCTGCCCTATGCGGTGAACGAGGGCGACGGCGCGTTCTACGGGCCGAAGATAGACTTCCATCTCGAGGACAGCATAGGCAGGACCTGGCAGTGCGGCACGATCCAGCTGGATTTCCAGATGCCGCAGCGCTTCGGGCTCGTCTATATCGGAAGCGACGGGGAAAAGCACACGCCGATCATGATACACAGGGTCATATTCGGCAGCATAGAGCGCTTCATAGCCATACTGACGGAGCATTTCGCCGGCAAGTTCCCGCTGTGGCTGGCGCCCACGCAGCTGAAGCTGCTGACGGTGACGGAGAAGCAGTCCGCCTTCGCGTCCAGGCTCGCGGAGGGATTCAGGGAGGCGGGGCTGCGCGTCGAGGCCGACCTTAGAAACGAGAAGATAGGCTACAAGATACGCGAGGCGAGGAACGCGAGGGACCCCTACATAGCGGTGCTGGGCGAGAAGGAGGAGGGGACGGGCCTGCTGCCTGTGCGCTCGAGCAAGGAAGGGGAGCTCGGCGCCATGAGGGCCGAGGAGCTTATGGAGAGGCTTGTGGCGGAGATACGCGACATGGCTCTGTGAGGGCTGGGGATGTTCGGAAGGAAAACGGGGCCTGCAAAGGAATGGCGCGACGGTGTGTTCCTGTGCACCGCCGCGAACAGCATGCACGCCGAGATACTCGAATCGAAGCTCAGGGGCGAGGGCATACCCTGCGAGCGCCGGCACAAGGGCGCGGGCAACTTCCTTGAGATAGCCATGGGCGCGTCGTCGTTCCCCATAGACCTCTACGTGCCGGAGGCGGCGCTTGAGGACGCGCGCAACGTCGTCGTGGCCTTTCCGCTCGTGGACGGGGACGCCGCGGAATGCGGGGGCGATCCGGAGAACGGGGACGGCTGAGGCTGCGGCGGGCTGCTGTTCAGGGGCAGTCAGTTCGCGAGGGCGGGGAAGGGGGCCGCGCCCCCCTTTCCCGCACACATACCTCAGATCTGTGGCCCAGGTTCCCGCTCAGCGACGCCTACTCCGCCGCCGCTAGCAGCCTCTCTATCAGCGGGTCCCCCGCGTCGAAGTACAGCGTCAGCGCCACGCCCCCGCCGCGGTACGCCTGCCCCGGCTCCTCCACATACGCGCCCTCGTCCCAGATGACGGCCTTCGACATGTCGAAGCGGAAGTCGGCCCGCCAGTCGTCGGGCTTAAGGGCGGCGATCCGGCCCTGTTCCGCCGCTTCGCGGATCAGCGCCAGATCGCTCACCGTGTATACCTGCGTCTCATAGTCATACGCATAGTCATAGATCCCGATCCATTGGGCCCCGCCGGGTTCATGCTGTCCGTCGTCAGGCTGCACAAGCTCGATGCTTGCGATGGCGTCCTTCCAGGCCGTAAGGCGCCCGTACAGGCCGTTTTCCCTGAACCAGCCCACCGTGTTTTCGTAGCTCTCCGGCACGTTGACGGAAGCGTCCATGTAGCCGCCGTCTGTCTTTACGCCGTCGAACACCATGTATATCTTCGCGAGGGGCTTCGACAGATCGAGAAACTGCTCGTAGCCCTCGAGCCTCATGTCCTTCTCTATGCAGTCCAGCAGCTCCCGTTCCTGCGCCGCCGAAAGCCTTATGTCGCCCAGCTGCCCAAAGTAGGCGGCCATAGGCTCGCCGTCCGATAGGCTCACCGAACGCAGCGCGCCGAACTCGGGGCGTTTCAGGCTGCGCAGGGCTTTGAACTCGCCGGATTCAAATATGGCCCCCAGGCTCTCGTCGCGGGCGTATTCCTCCCAGGGCAGCTCCCATATGCGCAACATGGCGCCGCCGCCCAAAAGCCTGTATTCCAGCTCCAGCCGCTGGGTGACCGCGCCGAAGTCGCGGGGGGCGACAGGCGAGCTTTCGAGCGCGCCCCTGTCGCCGGCTACGCGCCTGTGGAAGGCTGTCATGGCCTCGATATTGCCCGGATCCCTCAGCGTGGCCTCGTCGTCAAAAGAGGCGCTGACGTCCAGCCTGTGCTGATATATGTCGAGAAAATCCGCGTTGAACGCGGCCGATTCGACGCGCCCCGGCTCGGGCACGCGGCTCCCGTATCCGAAGACGTCGAAGTTCAGCCCGCCGACGAGCAGGACGGCGCCAAGGCCGCAGGCGGCGAGCTGCGCCAGGCTCTCCCGGTCCAGCACGCGCGGCGTCCTTTTCACCACTATCCGCGCCACGGCGAAAGCTATCAGGCCGCCGACGCACATGCCCAGGTACATGTAGCCGCGCCCCTCGCCTGCGGCGGCGTAGAAGTACCAGCCCATGGCCGTCATGCCAAGCAGGGCGGCGAAACAGCATATGATCGCCTCCATGAAGCGGAAGCACAGGGAATGCCCCGCCCTTTCGAGAGGCCTCCTGGAGTAGAGGAAGGACGAAAGCGCGATCAGCAGGACGGAGGCCACGATGAAGGCGGCTGCGGCCGCCGCGCCGGGCAGCCCCTCCGAGGCGGGCATGAGCAGCAGGGGCGACAGCTTTGTGGCGAACTCGATCTGGGAAAGGCCTGTGCCGAAGCCGAACAGAAATTCGTCGCAGTAGATCAGGGCGATCGCCAGAAGCCCCGGCGGCAGGGCGTTCAGCATCGCGCAGACGACTACGTGCATCCCGGCGCTGCCCGTGACGATCCCGGCCAGGACGCATACCGTGTACAGGAAAAGCAGCAGTATCAGGGTCATGGCCAGCCAGTTCAGCACATGGCCCGCCGACATCGACTCAAACGGCGCGCCCTCGATCCTGTAGTAGTAGGAGCTGCCGTCGTTCGTGGGCAGCGCCGCCATGAAGCACAGGGCGGCCGCTATGACGGGCAGGGCCAGGAGCGCGAAGCCCGAGAGGTAGAAGCTGTTCAGCAGCGTGCGGCGCGTGAACGGCAGGGAGTGCATGACGGACGCCGAGCCGGCGCCATGCAGATAGCGGAAAAGCGCCACAGCCGCTATCACCGGGAAAAGGCAGGCGATGAACACGAAGAAGGGGTTGACCATGTTCAGGGTCATGTATATGTAGTGCGGCGACCCGTCGGCGCTTATGACGGCGGGGAACACGCCGATGAAGAAGTAGCAGAGGAAGCCGAAGGCCCCTATCGCCCAGAAGCGGCGCAGGTTCTCGCGCACGAGGGCGGGGGAAACGCTAAAAAACGACGCCGTCGATCTCACTGTTCCCACCTCCGATCTCATAGATGAATATCTCCTCGAGCGACAGCGGCAGCATGTCGAACACCAGCGGGGAGCTGCGCCTGATCACGCTCTCCACGTCCGCGCGCGCGTTCCGCGCTATGAGCAGGTCCACCGCCCCGCGCGATTCGAGATGCAGCACGTTCAGCCCGTCGTAGCGTCCCTCCCTCGGCACGTCGGCGGGGAAGGCGGCCTGTATCTTGTGTATGTCGGACTTCAGCTCGTCGAGATCCCGCTCTATGAGCATCCTCCCCTTGGACAGTATGCCTATGGAGTCGCAGATGCCTTCCATCTCGCGCAGATTGTGGGATGACACGAGGACGGTCATCCCCCGCTCCGCGACGCCGTCCACCACATGGTTCCAGACCGTCTTCCTCGCCAGCGGATCGAGCCCGTCTATGGGCTCGTCCAGAACGAGGCAGTCGGGCCTGGCGGACATGGCGAGCACGAAGGCGGCCTGCTTCCTCATGCCCTTGGAGAATTTAGAAAGCCTGACCCTGTCGTCAAGCCCGAACCGCTCCGCCATGCGGGCGCAGAGCCCCGCGTCCCAGGCGGGGTAGAGGCGGCTGTAGAAGGCCGCCGAGTCTCTGAGGCTGTAGGAGCCGAAGAAGTACAGATCGTCGGGTATGAAGCCCGTGCGCTCCTTGATCCTCGTGTTCTCGTAAACGTTTTCGCCGTCTATCTCGACCAGGCCGCTGTCCGCGCGCAGCACGCCGGCTATGTGCTTAAGCGCGGTGGTCTTGCCGGCGCCGTTCGCGCCGATTAGCCCGTAGATGGAGCCCCTGCGCACATTCATGTCCAGCGACGAAAGGGCCGCGGCCCTGTCGAAGCTTTTGCATAGGCCCTGTACCTTTATCATCCTCGCCCCCATCGCGCCCTTTCGGGCGCAGCCTCATCCCTGTTCGGGCAGCCCGTCCAGAAAGGCCCTTATCTCGTCCCTCGGCACGCCGGAACGGCAAAGCTCGCGGACGCCCCTGCGCACAAGCCGCTCCGCCTCCGCCCTGAGCGCCGCGTCGGGCTTCCTCGACTCGGGCTTTTCCGCGAAGGCGCCGAGGCCCTGCACTATATAGATGTAGGACTGGCGCTCAAGCTCCCTGTACGCCTTCTGCACCGTGTTCGGGTTGACGGTCAGCTCCTTCGAGAGCTCGCGGACGGACGGCAGCCTGTCGTCTGGAGCCAGGACGCCCGAGAGTATCAGATCCCTGAACCTGTCCGCCACCTGTTCGTAGATGGGCTTTCTGTTTCTCAAATCCAGCTGGAACATGCATGGACTCCCTGACGGTGCGCGAAAACGGCAAACCCCGCGCCCCTGCGGCGACAAAACGCGGGCGCGGGGCGCGGCCGGCCTGCGGCGGCCTGTGCGTATAGTGTACTACGTGTAATAGTACACTGTCAAGCGGCAAGCCATATTTTTTTTGCTCGCCTATAATCTGTTGTTGCTACACAGATACTTGTAAAGGCCGTGCGGCCTCAGCGCGAACACCTTATTCAATCTCCAACGTGAACATAATTCGCGAAAATACGATTTTCTGTTGCGCGGGATTCTTTTTCGTGGTAGACTATGGACGTCGGATTACAGTCTGCTTATTGGAAACGAGGCGCGTTCAATGAAAATAAGCTACAAAAAACTTTGGAAGCTGCTGATAGACAAAGAAATGAAACGGAAAGAGCTTTCAAGGCGCACGGGCGTCGGAAGCTCCACCCTGACGAAAATGTGGAAAGGCGGATACGTGAACCTGGAGATACTTGTCCGCATCTGCAACGCCCTGGACTGCGGCTTGGATGAGGTGGTTGAGCTTGTGCCGGACGGCGAAAATACGGACGGGGCATAATCCGAAAAACTCTCCTGACTTGAACCCGCGCACGTCAGCAACCCAAAATGAAGCGTGTATGCTTCACGATTCCGGATGTTATATGTTGGAGGCGTCCGAATGAACTCTGAACGGATTAAGAAACTGCTGGTCGAAGGCGAGGGCCTGACTGTTGAATTCAAAAAGAATGTAACCGAGCTTGGAAACAGCGTGTTCGAGACGGTCTGCTCTTTTTCCAACCGCTACGGCGGCTATATCCTGCTCGGCGTGGACGACGACGGCACAGCGCTCGGCGTGAACCCGAAGGCCGCGCCGTCAATGAAAAAGAATTTCGCCAACACGCTCAACAACCCTGAGCGTATCGCGCCCGTCCTGTTCATTAGCCTTGAAGAAGTCGATGTTGACGGCAAGCTGGTGCTGTGCGCCTATGTCCCCGTAAGTTCTCAGATTCAAACCTTCGCAGGGAGGATCTATGACCGAAACGCGGATGGGGACTTTGACATTACGAAGTCTACCGAACTGATCGCCCATCTGTCCGTCCGCAAGTCCACGCATTTCACGGAGCGCCGCGTCTTTCCATACGCGAGGGAGGAACACCTGAAGCTCGGCGAACTCATGCCCATCGTCAGAAAGCGGGCAGTCAACCGCCAGACCGGACACCCGTGGGGCGGCATGACGGACATGGAGATCATGAGACGCGCGGGGCTCTATGAGGAGGATATCATCACTGGAAAGAAAGGCTTCAACCTCGCGGCCATTCTCCTCTTCGGCAGGGACGAGATCATCCAGCAGGCCGCTCCGGGGTATGTGACGGACTGTCTGCGCCGGGTTGACAACGTGGATCGCTATGACGACAGGGTTCGCGTGGAAGCGAATCTGATTGAGAGCTTTGACCTGCTGATGGGGTTCATACGAAAGCACACGCTCGACCGTTTCTTTTTGATCGACAGCCTGAACGTAAGCGTCAGGGATCACATCGCCAAAGAAATTGTATCCAACATTCTCGTCCACCGGGAGTTTTCAGGAACTTTCCCTGCGCGAATCATCGTTGAGAAGGACAGGATACTGGCCGAGAACTGGAACCGTTCGCTCCAGCCGGGGCGGATTGATCCCGACAATTATGAGCC
>JAISXZ010000026.1 GCA_031270275.1 Eubacteriales Family XIII. Incertae Sedis bacterium
GATCGGGTTCTGGGGGCGATTTTGGCTCCCGGAGCGTACTGCCTGGTACGTGAGGAAGCCAATAATCGCAGCCAGGTTCCGAGATGGGCAAAAATGGCGTGGCGGGTGAGTAGTAACCATCGGCTGTCACTCAGCGGCCAGACTCCTTCTCCCGTATCTCGTCAAAGCGGGACAGCACGCCTTGGGCGTTTGTGTAGACGGGGGTATCTATCATCTGCCCGTCCATCGCCACGGAGGCGAGGCCCTTCGCAAGGCCCTCGGCCTCGAAGAAGCTGACGACCTTCCTCGCGCGCTCCACCTCCGCCGCAGTCGGGGAATAGAGCCTGTGCGCGATCTCTATCTGGCTCGGATGTATGATCATGCGGCCTTCAAAGCCCATGGAAACCCCGTCCAGCGTGTTTTTCTCGAAGGCTTCGACATTGCTGTAGTCGGGGAACGGCGCGTCGAGGGCGACGAGGCCGGCCGAGCGCGCGGCCACCGCCACGGTCGTCCGGGCGTAGGCCTGCTCCTTCGCCTCGTTCGTCAGGCGTATGCGCATGTCCGCGCAGTAATCGACCGCCCCGAAGAAGGCCGACACAAGCCGCTCGCTCGCCGTGCAGCACGAATAGGCGTTCATTATCCCCTTCGCCGTCTCCAGCAGTATGCTTATCCTGATCCCCCCTATGGGCAGGCCGCGCCGGCTCTCCAGCTCCTCCAGCTTCCAGTCGAGGCGCTTAACGTCGTCCGCGTCCCTCGTCTTGGGCAGCGTGACGCCGCAAAGCCCAGGATGCACGACAGCCTCAAGGTCGTCGTTAGTGTATTCGGTGTGCCAGCCGTTGACGCGCACGTAGACCTCGCTGCCCCCGGAGCCCGCGTAGGCGAGCCTGTCCGCGGTCATCCTGCGGGCGTTGCCCTTTTCCTGGGGCGGGACCGCGTCCTCGATGTCGAAGGTAACGATGTCGGCGCGGAAGGACGGGGCCTTCTCGATGAATTTCGCGTTGTTAGCCGGCACGTAGAAGCTTGAGCGCATTATGGCCATTGTATCGCATCTCCTTTGCTACAATAAAATATGGCTGAATGTGCGGCAGGCCCGCCTGTGGATCCGCCTCTGGCGGCGCCCGGCGCGGGCGGCTGTTCAGACGCATTGCCGCACGACGTCTATCACCGTGCCGTCCCTGTACTCCACCACCCCCACTATGCGTTCCGAAAACGACGGGGGCTCAGGCACGCCCGCCAGCGCCTCGCCGATTCGCCGCAGCTCGCGGATATCCGCCATCGGCAGCCCGCTGCCCCGCAGGGCCTCCCTCAGATCGGCGCGGCGCGGGTTCAGCGCGACGCCCCATTCCGTGACCAGGGCGTCCACCGTCTCGCCGGGCGTCGTCACCGTCGTAACGCTGTCCTTTACGACGCAGAGCCGCCCCTTCAGCAGATTGCTGACTATGATCGTCAGCTTCGCGCCGGCCGCGCAGTCGCTGTGGCCGCCCGAGGCCCCCAGGATCACGCCGTCGGAGCCGGTGATGACGTTGACGTTGAAATCCGTGTCTATCTCGGCGGCGCCGAGGATCATGACGTCCAGATTGTTGACAAGGCAGCCGCGCGTGTGGGGATTGCCGTACATGGACGCGCTCATGGCCATATGGCGGGGGTTCTCCGCCGCCGAGGCTATGGCGGCAAGGTCGAAGCACTGCACGTCGAAAAGCGCGCGGAAAAGGCCCTCCTTGAGCATATCGACGAAGTAGGCGTGTATGCCGCCCGAGCCAAAAGCGCCCCTTATGCCCCTTTTGAGCATGTACCCGCGCAGCTCGGCGGCGACGGCCAGCGAGGTCCCGCCCGCGCCCGTCTGGAAGGACATGCCCTCCCGCACATAGCCGGCGGCGTCCGCGAGCCTGGCGGCCCGCCTCGCTATCAGCAGATTCACGGGATCGGTCGCGATCCTCGTCGTGCCGGACACGATCCCTGCGGGATCCCCTATGGAATCGACCTCGACCACGCTGTCCACAAGATCCTGCCCTATCTCCACGGGGCAGTTGGGATAGGGGACCAGGCTGTCCGTCACGGCGATGACCCTGTCCGCGTAGAGCGCGTCCGCGTAGGCGTAGGACAGATACCCGCAGGCGGATTTCCCGTGCGTGCCGTTGATATTGCCCCATTCGTCGCAGCTGGGGGCGGCGATGAACGCGACGTCCACATGCAGCTCGCCGCTCTCGATGGCGCGGGGGCGGCCGCCGTGGCTGCGCAGGATCGCCGGCTTTTGCAGCTTGCCGCGGCTTATCGCGGCGGCGACGGGCCCAGGGTTGAAGGTGTTCACGGATATCTGCTCTATGACACCGCTCTCAAGATGCCCGACGAGCGGCGCGTGGCAGGCGAATATCCCCGACGCCGCCAGATGCAGGCCGCGAAAGCCCATCTCCGCGAGGGTGTCCGTAACCATGTTGACCACATGGTCGCCGTTGCGCATGTGATGATGGAACGACACGGTCATGCCGTCCTTTAGCCCCGAGCTCTCGATGGCTTCCCGCAGGGACGGAAGCAGCTTGCGCTGCCCCGGAGCCGCGCTTCTCGCCAGGGCGCCCGCCTTGCGCCTCTCGCCGAGATTCGCGAAGGCGCCCGTAAAATGCCTTACCTTGCCGTAGCCCTCGATGAAATCGGGGACCTCGCGGCCCAAGATGTTTTTCATATGCCCCTATATGCCGCTATATGCCGCCTATGGCCTCGACAAGCCCCGCGTCGTGGGTCGCGAAGGCGGGGAAACCGGCGTTCATCGCGGCCCTGGCGATCCCCACGGCATCCATGGCGGCCGCGCCGGGCGCCGCCCGCGCCACGACCTCGCCGCCCCCCCAAACGCCGCCCTCCGGCGACGCCCGCCGCACGAGGCGCCCTTCATCCTCGAAAACCACGAACGCGTCCGGCCCAAGCGAGGCGATGGCCCCGAGCTCGGCCTCCGTCTCGCCACCGTCGCACGCATCCACGCGCACCAGTATCTCCGCCCCCCTGTACGGCAGGGCGGCCAGGGCCTCGCCCAGCAGCAGCCGGGCCGCGTCGCGTTCGCCCGGCGCCGCCTGCTCCAGATCGAATATAAGGCCGTCGGCCCCGTAGACGGCCGCGTTCAGCAGCATGGCCGGATCGGACGCGTCTACGATCAGGAAGGTCTTCATGCCTCGCCCTCCGGGCGCGCTGCCCTTCTGACGGCGGCGCGCACGCGGGCCCTGAGCGTGAAATCCAGGGCGCCGGCGTCCCTGATCTCGATGAGCGCGCTATCCACGCCCTCCAGCCCGGCGGCCTCCCGCGCGACGGCCTCGATATGCGCGCCGAACTGCTTTTTGGTTATGGCCTTCGCGGCCAGCTCCACGGACAGGCCGCCGCCGGGCTTGGGCGACACGCCCACGAGGGCGTCGCCCTTTCTCTCGCTGCCGGCCTGCGCGGCCCTGGTGATACGCATTTTCGCGCCCTCCGTCAGTACGTCTGGCCCATGCCGATCTCGTTGAACAGGGGCTCGCCCGCCTCGTAGAGCCTTAGAAGCTCGCAGAACTGCGCCACGGCCCTGTCCATGTATTTCGCGGTGTCGGCGGAGCAGTGCGGCGTTATGATGACGCCGCGCATGTCCCAAAGCGGGCTGTCGGGCGAAAGGGGCTCGTCCTCGACGGCGTCGAGCGCGGCCCCCGCGATGCGCCCCTCCCTTAGAGCCTCCGCAAGCGCATCCCCGTCCACGACCGAGCCGCGCGAAATATTGATCAGGCAGGCGGTCTTCTTCATCCCGGCCAAAAACCCCGCGTCCACCATATGATAGGTATCGGGGGTCGCCGGCACGAGGACCACCACGAAATCCGCCTCGCCGACGGCCTCCCCCATCCGCTCGGCGGGGTAGACCGCGTCGTAGCGCTCGAGCGCCGCCACGCTCCGCTTTACGCCCGTGACGCGCATGCCGAAGGCCTTAGCCAGCCGCGCCACCTCGCCGCCTATGGCGCCCGCGCCGAGTATGCACAGGGTCAGCCCCTCCGCCTCGCGGGGCAGGGGGTCCGTGGACTTCTGCCAGACGTGGTTCGCCTGGTTCCTGTACAGGCCCGGAAAATCGCGGAGCAGCGCGACTATGTAGCCCATTGTGGTCAGCGCCATGGTCCCGCCGTGTATGCCCTTGGCGTTCGTGAGCCTTACGTCGAGCCGGGCTATGGGGGAGTCCATTATGGGGTTGAGGCCAGCCGAAAAGCTGTGTATCCACCTGAGATTCTTGCTTTTCAGGCAGTATTCCACCGGCTGGGGCCCGCTCCCGCCCCAGATGAAGGCCACCTCCGTGTCCAGGCCCTCGCTTAGAGCCTCGGCCTCCGTCCCGCGCCAGTAGACGCTGCCGCTTGCGACGCGCCTCATCTGCTCGATATGCGCCTCGTTCAGCCCAACGGGGCCCGGCGTGTTGTTGTACAGCACCAGCACGTCCGCCATGGTCAGATCTCCTTTTCCAGTTTCTCCGGCGCATCGGGGCCATCCGCGTCGACCTCGTCCGGCGCCATCCACCGGGAGTAGTCGCCCCTCGCTATGGAAATCGCGTGGCCTATGGTCTTCGCGACGAACTCTATGGTCGTCACCGTGAAGCCGGCCGCGATAAACGCGAGCAGTATGAATTTGGGGAAATAGAAGTCGCTGGCGGTCAGGAGCACGTTCCTGCTGTACTGGTCTATGGTCACGTAGGCGCTCACCACCACTATGGCCGCGCAGGTCGCGGTGGCCAGGGCGGACAGGATCGCCTCGAGGAAGGCCCTGACCTTCGTGGGAAAGTGCGAGACGACCAGATCCACGGCCACATGCCCGTCCGTCCTCACCAGATGCCCCATCGCCAGAAAGCCTATGGCCACGAGGCAGTAGGTGGAGATGTCGGTCGGCCAGGAGCTGGGCCTCGCGGAGAAGTAGCGGCTCAGGACCTGGTAGGTTATGATGACAAGCATCAGCAGCATGAGATAGCTGAGGGCCCTGTCCAGGCCGCCAAGAAACAGGTCGTAGCCCCTTTTGATCTTCATCAGTATGCCCATTTGCGCCATGCCCCCAGTCAAACCCGCGTCTTGTTACTACTCACCCACCACGCCATTTTTGCCCATCTCGGAACCTGGTTGCGATTATTGGCTTCCTCACGTACCAGGCAGTACGCTCCGGGAGCCAAAATCGCCCCCAGAACCCGATCTGGACAAAACTAGCGCGGCGTGTGAGTAGTTTCGATTTAAGTAGGTGAGCAGTAACTGCGTCTTTATTCAACAAGCGCCGATCAAGCGCCGATCAGTTCCAGCCGAGGCCGCCCCGCCGCCTAGCCGCCGTACATCGCGCCCGGCAGCCACAGTATCACCTTGGGGAATGCCACCATCAGCACGATGACAAACGCGTCTATCACGATATAGGGCATGACGCTCGAATATATCTGCTGCATCGTCGTCCCCTTGGGCGCGACGCCCTTCATCACGAAAAGGATCATCCCGAAGGGCGGCGTGATGTTCGCCATCGACATGTTTATCAGGTTCAGGCAGGCGAACCATATGGGGTCATAGCCGAGCTGCAGGATGATGGGGTAGAATATCGGGATGGTCATCATCATTATCGGGACGACGTCTATGAAGAAGCCGAGGACCAGCACTATGACCTGGGTTATTATGATGATCACCACGGGATGCACGTCCATGCCCAGCGCCAGCTTCGACAGATTGCTGACCGCCCCGGTGAAGGCGAGCATCTGTCCGAAGCCCACCGTGCCGGCCACCACCGCGAACACCATGCCCACCGTCTTCAGCGTTGACAGGGCGCAGTCGCTCGCGAGCTTCCAGGTCAGCGTGCGGTTGTAGACGCAGAGCAGGAAGGCGCCGAGGGCCCCCAGCGCGGCGGCCTCGAGCGGCGTCGCTATGCCCATTATTATCGTGCCGATGACGAGGAATATCAGCACGCCGAGGGGCAGCACGTCGGACGCGAACATCCGCAGCTTTTCAAGGGCCGGCGTCGCCTTGATATGGTATGACGGGGCCAGCTCCGGATGAAGCGTCGTCGTGACTATGATGTAGGCTATGAACAGCACGCCCATGATGAGGCCTGGGACGATGCCGCCTATCAGCACCTTGCCGACGGATATCTGCGCCATGCTGGCGTAGAGCACAGCAAGCGCGCTGGGAGGGATGAGCATGGCCAAGCCGCTTACGCCCATGATGGGGCCGAATATCATCTTCTTGGCGTAGCCCTTCTTCTCCATCTCCGGGACTAGCAGGGTCCCGAGCATGGCGGTGTTCGCCATGACCGAGCCGGATGTCGCGGCGAATATTATGCCGACGACGGACGCGAGCACCGACAGCCTGCCCGGCACCCTGCCGAGTATCCTCTCCATCGCGCCTATGGCGCGCATGGCCATGCCGGAGCGGAAAAGCACGTCGCCCATAAGCATGAACATCGGCACCGCCACCATGGTGAAGGTGTTCAGGGAATCGAGGAGCGAGACCGTGAACATCTTCATGCCGTTGAAGCCGTTCATGAACATGGCGAACATGCCGAGATTTACGGTGAGAAAGACAAAGGCCACAGGGTATCTGGCCGCCATGAGCACCAGGATCATGACGACCGCCAGGCAAAGGGACTGCCACCATTCCATAGCGCACCTCTCTCAGGGGCTGTGCGGAAACAAGGCCTGAAAATCCGGCCTGCCCTGTTTCCGCACGGCGACTCAGTGCCCCGGCCCTACTTGATGAAGTATTTTTTAAGATCGTCGATCTTGTCGGGGCATTTGTCGGCTATCGTTCCCCAGGCCGCGTCCATGGCCGTCTGCACCAGCTTCTCGGCGTCCTCGGGCGGAAGCGTCACTACCTCGCCGCCCGCGTCGAGCAGGGCCTGCAGGTTCGGCTGCGAAACCGTGTTGTCATACTGATCGTCCCAGGCCGTCGCCATGGGGACGGCAAAGCCCTTGATCAGGTCCTGCAGATCCTCGGGCAGCGCGGCCAGGGAATTGGTGTTTATGATCAGGCAGCCGCCCGGCCTCAGGAATCCCGGCTCGACCTTGCATTTCGCGTACTCGAAGAAGCCCTCGCCGGAACCTATGAACGAAGGCGCCGTGTATCCCTCTATCATGTTCTGCTCCAGCGCGGTGAAGACCTCGTTCAGGGCGAGCGGCACGGGCGTGCCGCCGAGCTCGGCGATGATGTCGTTCCAGAATCCGGGGGATGTGCGTATCTTCTTGCCCTTAAGGTCATCCAGCGTGGCGATAGGCTTGACCATGTATATGTGGAAGGGGGATGCCTCGAGCTCGTTGTTGTTGGACACGAGGTAGAGGTTCTGCGCGGCCATTATCCCGTTCAGGTAGTCGTAGCCGCCGCTTGCGACCATCTCGGCCGTCGTCATGTTCGAGCAGGAGAGGACGTCGCCCTCCGGCACGTAGCTCGCCATGTAGCCCGAGCTGGTATAGGCGCCGTCCACCACGCCCTGGTTGACGGCCTCCGCCGTCTCGGAGGCCGGGAATATGTCTATGCCGCCGAGCAGCTCGATCTGTATCCTGCCATTCGACGCCTTCTCGATCTCGGACTTCCAGATCTCGATGCGCGGGTAGTTCACGTTTCCGGGGTTCCACGAGGCAACGAACTTCAGCGTGTAGACCTTGCCGTCGTCCGCCGGCTCCGTCTCGGCCGCCTGCTGCTCCCCGGCGGCGGGCGCCTCGCTTTGCTGGCTGTCCGACGAGGAGCCGCCGCAGCCGGACATGAGCGCGATCATGACGAGCAGCGCCGTGACAAGGGCCATCCATTTGATTTTTTGCATCTCAAACCTCCTTTATCCACAACTACTGACAAAACCACACACTGACCAAGGGGCCGCCTAAAATCCTGCCCGGGCGGCCGCACAGACACACTATATCGTAAGGATCTCCTGCGGCGTCACATGCATCCGCTTTGCCCCTTCCCCCGTTATCAGGTAGTCGTCGCAGCAATACCCGCTGGCGCTCTCGCTGTTCAGGTGCGGGTGTATGGCAAGGATCATGTTCTCCTTTATCTCTCCGTCGTCGTCGGGCTGGAATCCAGGCCATTCCACCAGATCGTAGCCCTGGCCGTGCATCAGCAGCCGCCTTTCCTCGGGATAGCCCTTCTCCGCGAGCATGCGCTGGTAGGCCCTGTGCAGATCCGGGATTTTCGCCCCCGGAACGGCCAGTTTCGCGAGCCCGTGCTGGATCTCCCTGGCGTCCGCGAATATCCCCACAAGCTTTTCGGAGGGCTCGCCCAGGGAGAAGGTCCTGCCTATCTCCGTGTAGTAGCCGCCCGGCCCGTTGGCCTCTATCATGAGGATCAGGTCGTCGCCCTCGCCGAGCCTGCGGTTCTGGAAGAAGGAATGCAGGAAGGGCGTCCAGGTCCCGCCGGCCGCGCCGCCCATCATCACCAGCTGCTCCTCGCTGCCGCAGTTGATCAGGAAGCGCTTGAGCTCGGCGCGTATCTCGTACTCGAAGACGCCGGGCTTTATTACGGAGCGCGCGAACTCCATGCCCTTGTCGTGCATCTCGGCCGAGGCCCAGGCCATGCGGATCTCCTCCTCGCTCTTGATCGAGCGGATCCCGTCCATGACGCCCGTGAAATCCACGACCTCGGCGCCGCTGTCGGCACGCAGGCAATCGACCATGACGCAGTTGAGCTCGTCCATGCCGACCAGCCCCAGGCGCTTAGAGCCCTTCCTCCTCGCGATATCGACCATAAGGCGCGCGTCGTAGCCGGCCGTATAGCCCAGCGTCCTGAAATAGGGCGCGGCCAGGCGCTCCTTTATGAAGCGTCCCGCCCAGGCCGGAGGCAGGGGCGCGTCGGGGTTGCCGCTGGTGATCGAGAACAGGTCGCCGTCGGCCGAAAAGAGCGCCGAGACGGGATAGGCCTGCTCCGTGGGGATATCCAGGAAATACCTCACATAGCCCCCGAGGAACTGGTTGTCGTTCGACATCACGATCAGATCGACGCCCCGCTCCTTCATCGCCGCGGCGACCGCCTCGTAACGCCGCTTCAGCTCGGCGTCCGAGATAGGGAAACGGATCCTCTCATCGAAAATTCCGTCGCTCATGCACACCTCCATTCTGCCGTCTTCGGCACCCTGGCCCTCCGCCATGGATCAGGCGGTGGGCATCCGGTCATAAGGAACTGTTAAAAAATAACCTGCACATTTGGCTTGCCCTTTTGCGCCCCGGCTGCGTTGCCGGAACCCTTGAATACTACAAGTATTCGCGGAACCCGGCGCCTTGCCGGGAC
>JAISXZ010000057.1 GCA_031270275.1 Eubacteriales Family XIII. Incertae Sedis bacterium
CAGATCGGGTTCTGGGGGCGATTTTGGCTCCCGGAGCGTACTAGAAGCTACGTGAGGAAGCCAATAATCGCAGCCAGGTTCCGAGATGGGCAAAAATGGCGTGGCGGGTGAGTAGTAACCACGGAATACGTGGAAGGAGACTTGATATGAAGAAGATCACCAGCCTTATGCGGCTGCGGATGTCGCACAGGGACGCGCACTACGGCGGCAGCCTTGTGGACGGCGCGCACGCAGTCCATCTGTTCGGCGACGTCGCGACGGAGCTGCTGATAAAGCTCGACGGCGACGAGGGCCTGTTTCTCCGCTACGACGAGGTGGAGTTTCTCGCGCCCATATACGCGGGGGACTACATAGAGGCCTTCGGCGAGATAACGCAGATCGGCAATACCTCGCGGAAGATGGAATTCGTGGCGAGCAAGGTTGTGGCGGCAAGGCCGGACATAAGCCCCTCCGCCGCGGACTTCCTCGACGAGCCCATAGTGGTCTGCCGCGCGAAGGGCGTCTGCGTGACGCCGAAGGAGAGCAAGAGGCGGTAGGGACGGTTAGTCGCTGGGACGGGGGCGCCCGCTTCCGTCCCCCCTGCCTTATTTTCAGCGTTTATCCCATCCTGCGCCATTCCCGCGCAATGTTCCCATTGAACTTGTCCCCGTTTCGTGGTATCATGAAATAAGGCTAGGGCCCGCGTCGGGCCAAACGCCCTCCACGGCAGCTGCCGCCGCAGGCCGCTGCCTCATCCGCCTGGCCGCCTGCCGCGCGAACGGCAGGGGCCGACACTCCCCCATGCCAAGCCACAGCCAACGGAGGCAGGACCGTATGAGGCTCAACAAATACATGGCGCGGGCCGGCGTCGCCAGCCGCCGCAAGGCGGATGCCCTGGCCGCGGCCGGCAACGTCAAGGTCAACGGCCTGCCCGTCCTGACGATGGGCCTCGACGTCAAGGAAGGCGACGTGGTGGAGCTCAACGGGCGGATCATAGGCGGGGAGGCCAGGCGCGTGTACATCGCGCTGAACAAGCCCAAGGGCTTTATCAGCTCGGTCGCGGACGAGGGGGGCCGACCCACGGTCATGGATCTGGTGGGCGGCATACCGGAACGCGTCTTCCCCGTGGGAAGGCTGGACTTCGACAGCTCCGGCCTGATGATAATGACCAACGACGGCGAGCTGGCGCAGCGGCTGACGCATCCGAGCCATCAGTTGTACAAGACCTACCGCGTCATGGTGGAGGGCGCCTTTTCGGACGAGCGCGCGGCGCGGCTCAGGAAGGGCGTGGACATAGGGGGCTTCGTCACGGCGCCGGCCAGGCTGGACGTGATAAAGCGGTCGGAGCGCTCGGCCATAGTGGAGATACAGATATACGAGGGCAAGAACCGCCAGGTACGCAGGATGTTCGCGGCCGTGGGGAACAGGGTCGCGAAGCTGGAGCGCGTCGCGATAGGGGAGATACGCCTCGGCCGCCTCAAGGAGGGGCACTACAGGAAGCTCACGCGGCAGGAGCTTGAATACTTGGAGGTTTGAAGGCTTGCGGTCCACAACGTTGAAAGGGGAACAGGGCTGATGCTGCCAACGGAGTTCAACACGCTCGACGAGAAATATTCGAAGATAACGCCCGAGATAGCGCGGCTGTCACGCATATGCGTGGAAAACGGCGTCATAGACGCCGAGCTTTACAGCAGGCACCAGGTAAACAGGGGCCTGCGCGACCTGAACGGGAACGGCGTCCTGACCGGCCTGACCGAGATTTCGGAGATACAGTCCTTCGACAAGTCGGACGGCAGGAAGATACCCATCGAGGGCCGGCTGTTCTTTCGCGGCGTCGATGTCAAGGACCTGGTCAAGGGCTTCATCGGCGAAGCGAGGTTCGGCTTTGAGGAGGTCGCCTACCTTCTGATCTTCGGCGGGCTGCCGACGAAAAAGGAACTGGACGACTTCACCCACCTTCTGGGGCGCTACAGGACGCTGCCGACGAGCTTCGTCCGCGACATCATCATGAAGGCCCCCAGCTCCGACATGATGAACACCCTCGCCCGCAGCGTGCTGACCCTGCACGCCTACGACACGAAGGCCAACGACACCGACATACCCAACGTGCTGCGGCAGTCCCTGCTCCTTACGGCCGTGTTCCCCCTGCTCGCGGTCTACGGCTACCAGGCGTACCGCCACTATTTCGCCGGCGACGACTTCTTCATACGCACGCCCAAGGCGAAGCTCTCGACCGCCGAGAACATATTGCAGATGCTGCGCAAGGACGGCAGGTACACGGAGCTCGAGGCGCGCATACTCGACGTGGCGCTCGTGCTGCACGCCGAGCACGGCGGCGGCAACAACTCGACCTTCACCACCCATGTCGTGTCGTCCTCGGGCACGGACACATACTCGTCCGTCGCCGCCTCGCTCTGCTCCCTTAAGGGCCACAAGCACGGCGGCGCGAACATAAAGGTGGTCCGCATGTTCGAGGACCTGAAAAGCGTGGTCAAGGACTGGGAGGACGACGACGAGCTGGAAAGCTACCTGCGCGCGCTTCTGGACGGCAAGGCCTTCGACAGGGCCGGGCTGATCTACGGCATGGGCCATGCCGTGTATTCCCTGTCCGACCCGAGGGCCAACATCTTCAAGCGCTTCGTCGAAAGCCTGTCGCGCGAGAAGGGGCGGCTCGACGAGTACAATCTGTACAGCCGGGTCCAGAGGCTGGCGGGGAAGGTCATCGCGGAGGAGCGCAAAATATACAAGGGCGTGAGCGCCAACATAGACTTCTACAGCGGCTTCGTGTACAGCATGCTCGATCTGCCCCTCGAGCTGTATACGCCCATCTTCGCCATAGCGAGGATAGCGGGCTGGAGCGCCCACCGCATAGAGGAGCTGATAAACTCCGGCAAGATAATACGCCCCGCCTACATGAACGTCATGGGAAGAAGGCCCTATGTGCCGATAGGCGACAGGGGCTAGCGCGCCGGGCGGCGGCCCCTGTCTGCGGGCGGGCCAGCGGCCGGCGACCCCTGTCTGCGGGCGGGCTAAAGGCCGCCGCCCGGCGCGGCCGCGCCCAGGTCTATCTCTATCTGCTCGCTCCCGTCGGCCACGTCCCCGTCCGGCTCGTGTATGGCGCCCTCGATGTCGTCTATGTCGGGCAGCTCGTCCAGGCTCTCAAACCCGAAATGCCGCAGGAAGTCCCGCGTCGTCCCGTAGAGCGTGGGCCGCCCCACGGCGGCCGAGCGGCCCTTTTCCTCGACCAGGCCCTTCCTTGCAAGCCCCTCGACCACGCGGTCGCACTTGACGCCCCGGATGGAGTCTATCTCGCCCTTGGTGACGGGCTGCCTGTAGGCTATTATGGCGAGCGCCTCCAGCGCAGACTGCGAGAGCCGCCGCTCCTTCACGGGCGTGCACAGCCTTTTCACGTAATCGAAGTTCTCCGCGCGCGTCACGAACTGGAACGCGCCGTCTATCTCGCGTATCTCGACGCCCCGCCCGGCGCCCCCGTATTCGTCCTGCAGCTCCCTGAAACACTCGCGGGCCGTCTTAAGGTCCATGCCTATCGCGTCGGCCGCCATCTTCGCGTCCAGGGGCTCGCCCCACACGAACAGCATGGACTCAAAGGCCGACTTCGCGGCCTTCCTGCTGAACATCCGCAGTCTCCCCCTTCCCGCAAAGCTCCAGCGTGATCTCGGCAAAGCTGCCCTTCTGCACCGCCCTGACGCATTTGCTGCGTATCATCTCCAGCAATGATATGAAGGTCAGCACGACCTCGAAGCGGCCGCCCTCGCCTATCAGCTCCCCAAAACGGAGGCTGCGCACCCTTTTCTGCCTGAACAGGCGCTCTATGAACAGTATCCTGGACTCCACCGTGGCTCTCTGCCTTTCGACGCGCGCGTACACGCGCCGAACCTCGTCGATCCTCTGCTTCCGGCTCAGAAAGGCCCTGAACGCCTGGGCGAAGCGCGCCGGATCCATGCGAAGGTACTCGTCCGGCTCGCCGGTATAGGGCAGGAGATCCTCCTGGGGCTTCTCGATGACAAGCCCCGCAAGCTCCTCGCGCTCGGACAGCCTTTCCGCCGCCGCCCGGTACTTCCTGTACTCCAGCAGCTTCTGCGCCAGCTCCTGCCTCGGGTCGGCCCCGGCCTCGCCCTCGCCCGCCTTGGCCCTCGGAAGCAGCATCTTCGATTTGATCTCGATCAGGACGGCCGCAAGGACCATGAACTCCCCGCTGAGAGCCAGGTCCCGCGACTGCATCGCCTCCACGTGGGCTATGTACTGCCTCGTTATCTCCGCCACCTGGATGTCATAGATGCTCATCTCGGCGTTCTCTATGAGATAGACGAGCAGATCGAAAGGCCCCTCGAAATTGTCAAGCCTCACCTTGTATGCCATCAATTATTGCTGACGCCCTTCCTCGGCTCGATCTTCCTCGAAACCGCGTATATCACGACCGCCAGCACGCCCACCAGGATCGATATGGCGCCTATGCTGTTCAGCATGAGATCAAAGTTGGCGAGGAAGCCGCCGCCGTAGGTCTCCGCGTAGTATTCCGGGCCCCATTCGCCCTCGAACCAGTGCAGCCACGGATAGGCCAGCAGGCCCATCGCCGCCAGGACTATCAGGTTGAACGCTATCCTGCGCAGATCGCCTACGGCGAGCCTCGTGCGCGGGTTGAGCGGATGCAGGGCCGGATCCTTCTTTGCGAGGCCGCCGTAACGCAGCTTCCATATTATGTAGAGTATCGGGCCCGACACTATGCCGATCATCCCGCCTATGAAGAAGTCCGTGCCGTTTATGAAGAAACCCAGGAAGGCTATGACGCAGGGCACTATGCACACCAGGCAGAGCGTCCCGTAGCCGCCCGGTATCATGAAGCCGTATTCCTTGGCCGGTATCCTCTTTCTCAGTATCATCGCGGAAATGAATATCATCACGTAGGACGAGACCAGCAGGAACACGTCCACGACGACTATCGTCTCGAAGGGGAGGGGGCAGAGTATTATATTGACTACGGCGACGGACAGCACGGAGACGTAGGGGACTCCGTATTTCTTGTCGCACTTCACGAATATCGGGGGCGCGAGATGGTCGTCCGCCAGGGCGAAGAAGCCCCTGGACCCCGACGCTATGTAGGTGTTGTAGATGGAGCACTGGGCGAGCACCGCCACTATCACGAAGAACACGGCGAAACCGGCGCCCCAGAATTCCTGCACGACGTCCGCGTAGCCTATGGTCCCCGGCTCCGTGCCCCATTCGTCCCAGCGACCGAGCGATGCGAGGCCGCCCAGGGTCGAGAACACGTACACGCTCATTATCAGCGGCAGGGCGAGAAGCGTGCCCTTGGGTATCACCATGGGGTTCTTTATCTCCCCCGCTATGGTTGACATGGACTCGTATCCCGAGTACATCCACATGCCTATGGATATGCCCATGCCTATGTAGTATATCCAGTCCTTCATGGCTATGCCCGAGACGCCCATTATCTCGCCGTCCGCCGTGAACGGCACGAAGGGGTTCTGCGTCCAGTTCATGAAGCCGCATATCGCTATCATGGCGAAGGCGAATATGACGAGCGCGGAAAGCGCCGTGCTCACGGAACCCACGTCCTTGACGCCCCTGATGTTGATGTAGGTCATCACCAGTATCATGGCGATCTTTATCGCCATCCCGGCGCCCGGCGAGAGGCTCCAGTAGCTCGCGATATAGCCGCCCGCGAGCACCACGTAGATCGTGTTGTCAACGTATATCGAGATCGTGCGCCACCAGCCTGCCTGGAAGCCCCAGTATTCGCCGAGGGCCTCCTGGACCCACTTGTAGTAGCCGCCCTCCTGCGGGCGCGCTGAGCCGAGTTCCGCCGCGACGAGGCTCTGCGGCAGCGCCCAGATGAAGGGCAGGGCTATGAGCATCACCAGGGTGAGCCCCGGCCCCGACTCCGGTATCATGTCCTCGATGCCGTAGGC
>JAISXZ010000206.1 GCA_031270275.1 Eubacteriales Family XIII. Incertae Sedis bacterium
ACGTCTTGCTTCGTTGCAAAGCCTCGCCGAACCTACGGGTTCGCCTGCGTTTTGCGCCTCGCAAGCCGCCAAACTATCTCGCCAATTCAGCGCAACATTTAATCGGCGGAGCAATAGCATCGCCCGTGGGGCGGCAGGCGAATTTTCGGATTGTCTTAACCTAAAGGGGGGCTTGTTGAAATGCGCAGAATCCTGAAGACCGTGTCGGCGGCGGCCGCGGCCGCCATGCTGCTCGTATCCGTTGCGGCCTGCGCCGGGGGCGGGCAGAATCCCGCCGGGGGCGAGGCGGAGGGCGCCGGCAGCGACAGGCTGACGATCCACTTCATCCCGAAAAACCTGGGCAACCCCTATTTCGAGGCCCTAAGCTCGGGCTTCTACGACGCGATAAGCGAGCTCGGCGAGGACAACTTCGAGTATGTGTACACCGGCCCCGATGTCGCCGACGCCGCCAACCAGATACCCTTTGTGGAGGAGGCGGTGCGGCGCGGCGCGGACGCCATATTCATAGCGGCGAACTCAAACGACGCCCTGAACGACGCATTTGACGCGGCGCGCGAGGCCGGCGTCCGCGTATACATCATCAACCAGGATATCCCCGGCAGCGAGGATCACAGGGACGCCGCCATAATGCCCGTGGATTTTGAAACCGTAGGCGCGGCCCAGATAGGGCTTCTTGCCGAGCAGATGGGCTATAAGGGCAGATTCGCCATACTGTCGGCCACGGTCGACGCGCCGGATCAGAACATGTGGGTGGAGCTTATGAAGGATGAGCTGTCGAACAACCCCGCATACGCGGACATGGAGCTTCTGGAGGTTTTCTACGGCGACGACCAGTTCGACAAGTCCGCTTCCGAGACGGAGGCCATCATCGGCAAGTACCCCGATATAGACGGCATAATAGCCCCCACGGCCGTCGGGATCGGCGCCGTCTGCAAGGTGGTGCAGGACAGCGGCATGGCGGGGCGGATCAAGGTGACGGGCCTCGGCCTGCCCTCCGAGATGGCGGGTTTCGTGAAAAACGGCGTGTGCGACGGCTTCCAGCTCTGGAACCCGCCCTATGAAGGCTATCTCGCCGTGTACATGGTGTGGGCCGAGAGCAAGGGGAACTTCACGCCGGCGCCCGGCGCGAGCTTCTCCGCCGGCAAGCTCGGCGAGCGGACCGTGCTGCCCAACGGGCAGATACTGACGCTCGAGACGCCCATGCTGTATGACGGCTCTAATATAGACGAATATTCGATCCTGTTCTAGCGCAATGTTACTGCTCACCCGCCACGCCATTTTTGCCCATTTAGAGTAGGGGAGTAACAACGTTTCCATAGGCCGCAACGGTCAGGATATCCGGCCGCTCTCCACGGAATAGACGAAGTCCGCGATCCCCATGGTCGATTTCCTGTGGGAGACGAGGGCCACGGCCCTGCCCGCGCCCTCCTCGCGCAGGGCCTTCAGTATCGCGCCCTCGTTCAGGCTGTCGAGATTGCTCGTGGGCTCGTCGAGAAGCAGGAAGGGCGCGTCGTGCAGGAAGGCCCTCGCCAGCCCGATCCTCTGGCGCTCCCCGCCCGAAAGCCCCGCGCCGGCGGAGGCGCCCCCGCCCCCTATGCGCGTGTCGTAGCCCTCGGGCAGCGTCATGACGAAATCGTGCAGGGCCGCCTTGCGCGCCGCATCGATGACCTCGCCGCGCCCCGCGCCGGGCTTGCCCGTCCTGATGTTGTTCTCCACGGTGTCCGAGAATATATCCGTTTCCTGTGTCATGAAGCCCTCCAGCGCGCGCAGATGCGCCGTGTCGATGCCGTTGATGTCCTCGCCCGATATCGAGACCGTGCCGGGAGGCGGCGCCCAGAAGCGCATGAGCAGCCTCAGCAGCGTGGACTTGCCCGAGCCGCTGCGCCCTGTCACGCCCCGTATCCCGCCCCTGGGGAAGGACGCCGACACGCCGCGCAGCACGTCGCCGCCGTCCCCGTAGCCGAACGTGAGCCCCGCGCATTCCGCCGAGCTGAAGGCGGGCCTAAGCCCCTCCGTGACCTCCTCGGTCTCGGGCTCCTCGTCGAGCAGGGCGAGCACACGCCGCCCCGCCGCCAGGGTCAGGGGCAGGCTCGCGGACAGGCCTGAGACGGCGAGCGCGGGGCCGAAGGACGAGAACAGCGCCACGAACGGCATCAGCGCCCCGCCGAAACCCGTCTCGCCGCTGCGGAAAAGCGCAAGGCCCAGCGCGAGCACGGAAAGCGAGCAGAGCGTGACAGCCAGGCCGGAAACGGCGGAGACCGCGCCGTCCTTGCGCCTTATGGGCCTTTGCAGCGCCTCCGCCTCGTCGCTCATGCGGCCTATCTCCGCCTTCCTCTCCTCGCCCCGCCCCATGCCTAGAATCTCGAATATGCCGCGCAGGCTGTCCAGGTAATGGGACGAGAGCCTGCCGGAGGCTTCGCGCAGGCGCGAGGCGGAATCCCTGCCGGACAGGGAGGCGGCGAAGGGGATGAGCGCGCCGACCAAGGCGTAGGAGAGGGCGGCCGCCGCGCCCAGCAGCGGATGGAAGCCGCCTATGAACACGGCGGACAGCGCCGAGACGAGCGCGGCGATGGCGACGGGCGATATCGTGTGCGCGTAGAACACCTCCAGCAGCTCTATGTCGCCCGTGATCAGGGCTATGAGATCGCCCTTTTCCCTGCCCTCCAGCTTCGCGGGGCAGAGCCGCCTCAGCGCGGCGAACACCTTGTCGCGTATGCCCGCCAGGAGCTTGAAGGCAATGTAATGGTTGCACAGCTGCTCGGCGTAGCGGAAAATCCCGCGCAGCGCGGCGCAGGCGAGCAGGGCGGCGGCCAGGCCGCCCAGGCCCTGCATGGACGCGCCCCCGCCCTCCAGAACCGAGACCAGCGCGTAGGCCCCGAGCACGGGCAGGGATATGGCGCAGATGTGTCCCGCCGAGCCAAACAGGACGGCCATGGCCATCACCCCGGCCATGGGGCGCGCGAACGCCGCAAGCTGCCTTATGACGCCGCCCTTATTTCTGCCCTTCACGCCTTCGCCCTTCATGCCTCCGCCCTTCATGCCTCCGCCCCCCTGAATGACTCGAGCTCCGCCTGCTCGCGCAGCAGCCTCCCGTAGACGCCGCCCGCCGCCGCGAGCTCGGAGTGGCTGCCTCGCTCGGCCGCGCGCCCGCCCTCCATCGCGTATATGGCGTCGGCCCGCGCCAGGCTGGCGAGCCTGTGCGATATCATCAGGACAGAGGCGGACTTTGAAATCTCCGCCGCCGCCGACAGTATCCCTTCCTCGCTTTCGGGGTCTATGCTGGACGTCGCCTCGTCGAATATGTACAGGCCGCAGCCCCGCAGGGCGGCGCGGGCGATGGAGAGCCTTTGCCGCTGCCCTCCGGACAGGTTGGCGCCGCCCTCGGCGACAGCCGCGCCAAGGCCGCCGGCCCCGGCAAAAAAGCCGTAAAGCCCCGCCGTCCGCAGCGCGCCCTCAAGCTCCTGCGGCGTCGCGTCCGGCTTGGCCATGAGCAGATTGTCCGCCACGGTCCCCGCGAATATATAGTCCTCGTGCGTCACCAGGCAGACGCGCCTCCTCAGCTCCGACAGCCTTATGTCCCGCAGCTCAACGCCGCCTACCTTAGCGCTTCCCCGGTATTCCCTGCCCGGCAGGCGCCCGGCGACGAGGCGGGCCACCGTCGATTTGCCGCAGCCCGACGGCCCCGCGACGCCCGTCAGCCCCGCGGCCGGCGCGCTGAGCGAAAGGCCCGAAAGGGCCTCCCTTCCCTGCCCGTAGGAGAAGACGAGGCCGTCCATCTCCAGCGTAAGGCCCCCGTCCGGCAGGCTTTCTTCCCCGTCCGCAGGCTCCGGCGCGTCGAGTATCTGAAATACGCGCTCGCAGGCCGCGACCCCGTTCATCGCCACGTGGAAGTAGGAGCCGAGCTGCCTCAGCGGTATGAAGAATTCCGCCGCGAGCAGCGTTATCGACACCGCGCCCGCCATCCCTATGCCGCCCGCGAGGAAGCCGCGCACGGCCAGGATCACGCCCAGGGCCGCCCCGCCGTAGGCTATTATGTCCATGAATATGATCGAGTTCAGCTGCATGCGCAGCACGCGCATGGTGGATCTGCGGAAGGACTCCGCGAGTCCGTTCATCTCCGCGTGCCGCGCCCCGTCCGCGCCGTATATCTTCAGCGTGGTCATGCCGCGCAGGCTTTCGAGGAAGAATTCGCCTAGGGAGGTGTAGGACGAGAGCTGCTTTCGCATCATCCTTCTCGCCATGGCGTTTATGAGCGCGATGAGCAGGGGTATCAGCGGCGCGCAGGCCAGCAGGATGGCGGCCGACGAAAGGCTCACGGGCGCAAGCAGGCAAAAGAGCGTAAGCGGCGCGAGCACGCTGTAAAAGAGCTGCGGCAGATACCTGCCGAAGTAGTTTTCGATCTGGTCGATGCCCTCGACGGCCACCTGCACGGCCTCCGCCCCCGTCACGCCGCCCCCGCCGAGGGCCAGCAGCTTGTCGTAGAGGCGCTGCCTCAGCAGTTTTTTCACGCCTGTGGAAGCCCTGAAAGACGCCCTAGACGCGAGAAAGAGCAGGACGGCGCGGAGGGCGGCCGCCGAGGCGCACAGGGCAAGGGTGGGGAGAATCCGCACGCCGCCTGCGGGCGGGGCGTATGCGCCCTCTATCAGCGCGGCCGCGCAGAAGATCGCGAAGGCCCCGCAGAGAAGCCCGGCCCACTGCGCCAGCACGCTCATGAATATATGCCTTCGCGCGCCTTTGGCGAAACGCAGAAGCCGCCTGCCTGTCATCGCGCGCGCTCCCCGGCGTCCCCGCCGCCGGCCTCCGCTACGGCCTCCGCGCCGATCCCGCCGCCAGCCTCCGCGCCGGTGTGCTCGCCGCCAGCCTCCCCGCCAGCGTCCCCGCCGGCCTTCAGCGTCTTAACGCGGAACAGGAAATACCACCAGTGCCAGGCTAGCACGGCGCCCATCGCTATGCGCGCGTGGAGCCAGGGGGCGAAGTACATGGCGAGGGGCAGAAGCACGCTGACCATGACGAGCACGAAGGCCTTGGATCTGGCCCTCATGGCGCGTTTCTCGACGAAGCTCTCCAGATGCCTCCTGTAAAGCCCTGTCCCCGTGAACCAGCGGTGGAACCGCTCCGAGCCCCGCGCGAAGCAGAAGGCCGTGACGATCAGGAAGGGCGTGGTGGGCAGCACGGGGAGCGCGACGCCGACCAGCCCGAGCCCCAGCGAGACGAAGCCCAGGACGATGAACAGTGTCTTGACTATCTTCTTCAAAGCGAAACCTCCATCGGCGGGCTATGGCCGCAGATCACACCGGCAGTACCCATTTGCGCCCGCTCTCCCTGTCCTCGCGGACATCCAGCCTTATGCCGTAGAGCCTGTCTATCGACTCGGCGCTTATGGCCTCGGAAGGCGGCCCGCTGACGAGCAGCCCCCCGTCAAGAAGCCCAAGCACCTCGTCGGAGTACATGGCGGCCTGGTTTATGTCGTGCAGCACCATGACGACGGTGATGCCGTGGGCCTCGTTCAGCTCCCTTATCAGCCGCAGTATCTCTATCTGGTAGCGCACGTCCAGGAAGGTGGTAGGCTCGTCGAGGAACAGTATGTCCGTGTCCTGGGCGAGGGCCATGGCGATGAAGGCCCTCTGCCGCTGCCCGCCCGAGAGCGTGCCTATGGGCGTCTCCGCCAGATCCAGCACGCCCGCCCTCTCCATGGCCCACTCGATCTTTCTCTCGTCCTCCGCCGTCCTGCCCCGGAACAGGCTTTGGTGCGGCAGGCGCCCGTATGCGGCGAGCCTCTTTACGGTCAGGTCGTCCGGCGCGCTGTTCTTCTGGTGGACTATGGCCGCCCGCCGCGCCAGCTCCCGCCTGCGTATATGCCGTATGTCGCCCCCGTCGAGCAGCACGCGCCCGGAAGCCGGCAGCAGGTCCCTGCACAGCAGCCGCAGCAGCGTGGTCTTGCCGCAGGCGTTGGCCCCCAGCAGGGTCGTCACCTTGCCGCGCCTTATGCCGAACGAGACGCCGCGCAGGACGGCCAGGCTTCCGTAGGCGAAGCTCAGCCCCTCGGCCTCGACGGCGTAGGCGCCCCGGCCCTTTTGCCCCCTGTCATATCCTGCCGCCAAAGCGCCCGCCCCCCCTTCTCAGCACAAATATGAAGAACGGCCCGCCCGCGACGCTCATGGTCACGTAGGCGGGGATTTCGAGCGGCGCGGCCACAAGCCGCCCGAAGGTGTCGGCCAGCAGCAGCGTGAAGCCCCCGAGCAGCATGCAGAAGGGCGTGAGCACGCGATGGTCGGAGCCTATGAGCCGCCTTGCCGCGTGGGGCGCGAGCAGGGCCAGAAAGCCTATGACGCCGACTATGGCGGTTGCGCTCGACGCGAGCAGGACGGCGGCGCACGATATGAGGAAGCGCAGCGCGTCCACGTTGTAGCCCAGGCCCCGCACAGCCTGGTCCTCGAGGGCCAGCAGGTTGCAGGCCGACGACAGCAGCAGGGCGGCGGCGAGCCCGACGGCCGCGTATACGGCGAGCAGCCTTACGTCGTCCCAGGAGCGCTGGCTCAGCCCGCTGACGGACAGGGACACGCCGGAGGCGTTCGACATGCCCGACATGGCCGAGGTCAGCCCCGCGAACACCGCGCTTACCGCGACGCCCACGAGGATGATGCGCACGGGATCGAGGCCGCCCTTCCAGGCGAGCGAGTATATGAGCAGGAAGGACAGCAGGCCCCCCGCGAAGGCGAAGACCGGTATCATGAAAAAGAGCATGGGCGCGAAGCCCGCGATGAGCGCGGCGGTGAACGCGGCCCCGCCCGATATGCCTATTATGCCGGGGTCCGCGAGGGGGTTGCGCAGCGCGGCCTGGAGCAGCAGCCCAGAGCAGGCGAGCGAGGCGCCCGCCAGCAGGGCGACGAGTATGCGCGGGAAGCGCAGATCGTATATGGCCGCCACGTTGGCGTCATAGGCCCTGAAAAGCCCGTCCGCGAGCTCGCCCCAGGACACGCTTATGCTGCCGGACTTCATGGCGAAAAGCGAGAGGCAGAATGTCATGGCCGCGAGGATCAGGCACAGTCCAAGCCCCGTGAGCAGCCGCCTACCCGCCATAATATATCCTCTCCAGATCCTCCATCGCCTCCGGCCAGCGGAAATTCGCGCTCATCGAGAACACCTGGTAGTCAAGGTCGTATACGCGGCCCTCCCGCACGGCGCGGAAGTGGGACCATATGTCGTTCTCCGTGAACTCCTTCAGAAACATCTCCTCGACCTTGTCGGGCAGGGCATGGGCCGTCCGCAGTATTATGTCGGGGTCGAGCAGCAGCAGATCCTCCGTGTTCCAGCTGACAAAGTCCTCCACAGGGTCGGTGACGACGCTGACGCCGCCGCCCATCTCCGCGAGGCTGCCGACGTAGGAGTTCTGCGTGGCTTCGACGTAGGCGCCGGGAAGGCCCATGAGCACCAGCACCCTCGGCGGCTCCCTCCCGGCGCCCGCCTTCGCCGCCTCTATGCCGGCGAGGGCGTCCCTGTACTCGCCCACAAGCTCGGCCGCCCTGTCCTCGCGCCCGTACTTCCTGCCGAGGGACTCGACGCCCTCGTACAGGCCCTCCACGCTGCGCAGGTTCAGGAAGGTGGCGGGAAGCCCCGCGTTCTCATAGCCCTCGGACAGGGTGTCGATCAGCGTGTCCGGCCCTATCACGTCGACGGGATCGATCATCCTGATGGCCTCAAGGTCCGGGCCCATAGGCCCGCCGACCTGCGTCACGCCGTCGTAGCGCGCGGGCAGGCCATCGAGCGTCGGGACGCCCGCAAGCGGCAGTTCCAGCCTGTCGCATATCTCCACGACGGCCCGGGACGTGGCCACTATGCGCGGCTCCCCCGCCGCCTGGGCGCTGTCCGCCGCCTGCACGCCGTCCGCCCCCTGCGCCCCGGCCGCCGCGCCGTCGGGGCTTTGATCCACGCAGCCGGCGAACGCTAGCAGGACAAGGCACGCGCCGCAGGCCAGGACCCTCGCCCCGGCCCTCATGTCCGCTCCCTGCCGGCGGCCTTCTTCCTTCTCGCGAAGAGGAAGGCCAAAACGGCGGCCACGGCTACAGCCGCGATCACGCCGAACACCGGGCCAAGGGACGCGCCGCCGCCCGTTTCCCCTGGGTCGTCGGCCTGGGCCTCGGCGCCCGCAGGCGCGCCCTGCGCCGCTGCGGCGGGCTCCTCGCTGTCGCCGCCGTCCGCCGACATGGGCGTCGGCGCCTCCGTCGGGGAGGCCGAAGCCAGGTCATCCGCCGCGTCGCCGCCCGCGCCGTCCGCGCCGTTCGCGCCGCCCGCGTCAGCGGTCAGGCTTAGCTCTGCCGCCGCGTCGTCGCCCGCCTCAGGGGGCGGGGTCCCGGCCGCCGCCGCGCCTTGATCCAGGCCCGATGCGGCCTCTGGGCCCGCCGGCGCACCCTGGGCCGGCGCTGCGGGGCCGCCTGCCCCTTCAGCCCCGGCGGGCGCCGCGCCGTCCGGCGGCTGGGCCGCAGGGGCGCCGGACGCAGGCGGCTGGTCTGCGGGAGCCTGGGCTGCTGGAGCCTGGGCTGCGGGCTTGACGACCACAAAGTCGCCCCGCCCCGCCGTCAGGCTTTCCGAAAGGTTCAGGTAGAACTTCACGTCGCGGCCCATGGGGGTGACGTAGGTGGAGCAGCCTATGTAGCTGCCCACGGAGGGTATCTTGAACCTATAGTCCGCCGTGTCGGCGTCCTCGGCCGTCACCCTCGGGGACGCGGCCGCGTAGCTCGACGGATCGCCGGGCG
Organism: Eubacteriales Family XIII. Incertae Sedis bacterium; assembly: GCA_031270275.1. GTDB lineage: Bacteria > Bacillota > Clostridia > Peptostreptococcales > Anaerovoracaceae > JAISXZ01. The sequence continues at coordinate 8,754 of JAISXZ010000206.1, forward strand.
TCTGCTGCACCGTGAACTTGATCTCCCCCATGTTGCTGACGAGCTGCATTCGCAGCGTGACATAGATCTCGTCGCCGTATATCTCCACCAGCGCCTTTTCATATATAACGCTGCGGCACATGCCCTCGCCTATGGCCGCGTTCTTGCTGCCCCCGTCGTCCGTCACCCCCGTGTCCGGGTTCAGGTAGTAGGTGTTCGTGGGCGCGAGATAGGCCCCGTCCTCCGCCGCGAACGCCGCCGGCGGGGCGGCAAGGCCCGCGACAAGCGCCGCAGCCGCCGCAAACAGCGCGAATGGCGCCCTGAAATGCTTCATGTCTACCTCCATTGCGCCCCTGCGGGCGCCACAAACAGCCGAACCAGAACCAGCAGCGCGGCTGCGGAACGGCAAAACGAGTTACTTTCAGGCAACCGCCTAGCGGACGCCCGGCGGCCCGGATCGCCCGTCCGGCGCTGCGGCGGCCCGTCCCTACGTTAGTCCGAGCTTACCACACATCACGAAAAAAAACAAGCTGTTTTTTTTATTTTTTCCGAGATGGGCAAAAATGGCGTGCTTCTGCTGCTAGTAACCTTACTCAGTCGAACGAGAGCGAGGTCCTTCCTATTATGTCGTCCTGCAGCGCCCTGTCCAGCTCGACGAAGTACGCGCTGTAGCCCGCCACGCGCACGAGAAGGTCGCGATAGGCGTCCGGATCCCCCTGCGCCGCGATCAGCGTCTCCTGGTTGGCTACGGTAAACTGGCTGTGCATGCCCTTGCGGTGTATGTATTCGTCCATGAGCGCGATGAAGTTGTCGCGGCCGGTCTCCCCCGCCAGGGCGCCCGGCGAGAACTTCCAGTTCAGCAGGGTGCCGTTGGTGGCCCTTGCGTGGTCAAGCTTCGTCACGGATCTGCATATGGCGGTCGGCCCCTTTACGTCGTGCGAGCCGCGCTTCGTGTGCACGGCGCCCATGCAGTCCGACACCGGCTCAAACGCCTTCCGCCCCTCCACGGAGGCCCACTGGTTCTGCCCGTGCGCGACATTGACGGTGACGGAATAGGCGCCGGGCTGGAAGAAGCCCCCGCGCGCGTTCGGGCGGCGCTCGATATGTTTGCACCATGTATCCATGGCGAACTTGGCCAGGCTGTCGGCGTAGTCGTCGTCGTTGCCGTAATGATGGACCCTGTCGCTGTTGACATAGGCGTACAGAGGCTCGTAGCCCTCCCAGTCGGCGGTCACCGCGTCCAGCAGCTCGCGCCCCGAAACCCGTTTCTCGTCGAAGACGAGCTGCTTTATGGTGGCCAGCCCATCGCCCGCCGTGCCTATGCCGACCCCCTGCGGCCCCGTGAAGTTGTACTTTGCCCCTCCCGCCGTGACGTCCCTGCCGCTTTCGAGGCAGCCGTCCATGAAGGTGGAAAGGAGCGGAAGCGGGTACAGCTCCTGATGCGCCAGATCGACGGCGTTGAGGAACGCGACCTGCCTGTCGCACCAGTATTCCATCTGCCTGTCATAGGCGTCGAGCACCTGGTCGAAGGAGTCGAAATCCGCGAGGCTTCCCGTGGCGAGGCCAAGCCTGCCGCCTACGGCGCCGCAGCTTTCCCAGCGCGGGCAGCCGGGGCCGCAGCTGTAGCAGCGCCCGTCGTTTATGGCAAGCTCGAGCACGCGGGCGATGTTCATATGCCCGCAGTCCTTCCATCCGTAGGCCTTGCCGGAGGGGTCGGGCTCCACGCAGCCCACGACCTGGTAGTCGCGCGCGTCCGCAGGCTCGACGCCGGAGCTCAGCATGCTGGGTATGGTCACGTCGTCGTTGAATATCTTGGGCTCGCCCGTGCCCATGCGTATGAGGTTGGCGGTCTTGATCTTGAGTTCCCACGGCGTGCCGGCGTGAAGGCGCACGGCGAGCCACGGGCAGGGCAGGCGCACGTGGGCGTGCGCGTCGAGCGCCATGAAGGTCAGATCGTTAGTGCCGTCGCAGCCGTCCTTTTTTATGCCGCCCAGCGTAAGGCAGGGCCCCCCTATGCCCCCGTTGCCGAAGGTCCTGATCAGCACGTGGTTGCGGAGCTTGTTCAGGTCCCATATCTTGATGTAGAAGTTCTCTATGAGCTCCTGCATCGACTCGCGCGTCGCCGCGCCCGTCTCGATGTCGCGCCTGTAGAAGGGGTACATGTACTGGTCGAAGCGGCCGTACGACAGGGAATGGCCGTTGCACTCGATATGGACCATCGTCGTCGCGAGGCTCACCAGCTGTATGGCCTCCCTGAAGCTGCGGGGGGCCCCCTCCGATATCCAGCGGCAGGTATCCGCCATCACGCGAAGCTCGGCGGCGCGCGCGGCGTCCGCCTCATCGGCCGCCATCCCGTCCGCAAGCTCCGCGTAGCGCAGGATGTGGCGCGTCGCGGCCCTGGACACGATCAGGGCGGCCCTGTAGAACACGCGCTTCTCGATGTCCTCGGGCTTCGAAAGCGACAGCCCCGACAGCCCTTCCTCAATCGCGCCGCGGATGCCTCCCAGCCCGAGGGCCAGCAGCCTGTCGTATTCCAGCCCCAGATGCCCCGCGCCGCAGAAGATGTACGCGTCCGCGAAAAACACCCCCTTGCCGGCGTGCGAGCCCTTCGCTATGTCGTCGTCCACCATCGCGTTCGTCATGTCCTCGACCGTCCTGCCGTCCCAGAAGCCGCGCAGCCGTTCGAGGCGGGCCTGCGTGTCGGCGGTATAGGAGAAATAGTCGTGCGTGCGCTTCTCGCTGTAGTCCATAAGCCCGTCGCGCATCTCGTCCACGACCCAGTTGAAGCCGAATTCGGGGAAGACGGGCGCGCCCTTCCTGTCGCAGCATAGGCAGCCCACGATGAGCTCGTGCGGGAAGATGCGGATGGGGCCTCGGTCGAGTATCTTTTCGACCGCGTAGGCGCGCCTTGCGACGGCGGGCTCGCCGGGATGCTCCATGTAGGCCTGCGTGACAAGCTCGGCGGCGTCCGGCGCGACGAAGCCGTTGGTCGTTTTCGGCGTCGCCGCGAGTATCGCGTTTATCCTGCCGAAGGGCGAGGGGGACGGCGTGTTGCCCGATATGCCCACGCCCCATTCCTTGTCAAAGGGCTCGACGGCCTGCGGCGACGTGTCTATCAGGTGCGCGTTCCTGTAGGTGTCGCGGTTCATGGCGACGTTCTCGTCGCTCGTGAGCGGGAAGCTTCTTGCTGCGGCGGCATGGCTCATCTTCAAACCCTCCTCTATCAGCTGGCGTGGCGATAGGTTCAGCGGCGGATCTTCACGTTGCTTCCTGCGACCGCAGGGACGCCGTATTCGCGCAGCACCCCCGCCAGCCTCAGCAGATCCTCCTCCCAGGCCGCCCTCTCGGGGGCCTTAAAGCCCTCCATCGGGTATGCCTGTCCAAGGCTTTCGTACTTCTCGACGCCCAGCCTGCGGTAGGGCAGCAGCTGCAGCTGCAGTATGCTGTTGCGCAGCCTGTCGCGCACGAAGGCCCCCGTTGCCCGGATGTTCTCCTCGCTGTTGTTGTAGCCGGCCACCACGGGTATGCGCAGCACCAGCGGCTTGCCCGCCTCGACCGTCCTTATGAGGTTCTCGAGTATCGGCTCGTTGCCCGCCCCCGTTATCTCCCTGTGCCTGCCGCTGTCCATGTGCTTGATGTCGCTTATCACCATGTCGGCGTGCGCGAACACGGAGCGCGCGGCCTCCCAGCCGCAGCAGAGCGCGGACTCCACGCAGGTGTGGATGCGGCTATCCTTGCAGGCGGCCAGCAGCTCCGCCGCGAATTCCCATTGCAGCATGACCTCGCCGCCCGAGAGCGTGACGCCCCCGCCCGACTTCATGTAGAAGCCCCTGTCCGGCAGCACGGCCTCGAGCAGCTCGTCCACGCGCATGTCCCTTCCCCAGCGCGTCAGGGCGGAGGCCGGGCAGGCTTCCGCGCAGGCGAGGCAACCCGGCTCGCAGAGCCCGCGCCTAGCCCCGGACACCCTGCCGCCGGCGTAGTCGAGGGGGCATTCGTCCAGGGGGCAGGCCCGCTCGCAGATGCCGCATCTGTCCCTGCCGACGCAGCGGGCCGGGTAGACGCCGAGCTGCGGCCTCGGGTCTATGCTCTCGGGGTTGTCGCACCATATGCAGCGCAGCGGGCAGCCCTTGAAGAATATCTCCGTCCGTATGCCGGGGCCGTCGTGCACGCTGAACCTTTGGATGTTGACGATGATCCCTGCCATGCTTCAATCATACAGCAATATGGCCCTGTATTCAATGGTTTTTCTATATAAAAGCCTTTACGAGCGCCAGCGCCGCTATATGCGCGGGATAGAAGCCGTAGAACGCCCATTTCAGCCGTATGCCCTGCCTTCCGTTGTACAGGGCCATCAGCGCGACGGCCGCCAGGGCGAAAATCAGCAGCAGGGCGCTGTAGAAGTCATCGGGGCCGGGCTGTATGATGAAGGAGCCGTAGAGAAAGAGCGCGCCGCAGGACATGACGGCCAGGCGCGCCGCCTTGGGCTTCGCGAGGTGCATGGCGAGTATGAAGGCGGGCGCGAAGCTTCCGTAGTCCGTCGTGAGCACATCCCCCAAGGCGATGACGGGCAGGGTGGGGATGAAAGCTATAAGGGCGCACGCGAGCCATCCGGCCGGGCGCCGCCCGAGCGCGGACCGCGAGAGGCGCGACCTTGCGCGCTCATAGACGTTGACGCCGGCGACCCCCAGAAACAGCGAGTAGAACACGTTCGTGTCGCCCAGGAAATCCACGGCAGGGCCGCCGTAGCCGTGATAGGCCGCGAACGCGGCGTCAAACGGGATCTCGGAGATGAGCGCGAACGCGCCCAGGCGCAGCATGTACCTGTCGATGCTGCCGGTGCGCGCGCAGCCGTAGGCGGCCATGCAGGCGTATATGGGAAACGATATCCGGCCTATGCACCTGAAAATGAACGGCGTGGACTCGGGGAACACCGCGCCGACGTGGTCCGTCAGCATGCACAGCGTCGCGATCGCCTTGAGCGCGAAGGCGTCCATGCGGCTAGCGCCCCACGGGCGCGGGGCCGGGCGACGCCCGCCTCACGCCTTCAGCCCTTCCAGCCAGAGCCTTACGGAGGCGTCGCTCGGCATCCTCCAGTCGCCCCTCGGCGACAGGCTGACAGTCCCCACCTTGGGGCCGTCCGGCATGCAGCTCCGCTTGAACTGCTGCGAGAAAAACCTCCTGTAGAAAAGCTCCAGCCATCCCCTTACGCTTTCCGCGCCGAAGTCGCCCGCGAAGGCGCGGGAGGCTATGAAAAACAGCTTTTCCGGGCGCATGCCGTAGCGTATCGTGTAGTACAGGAAGAAGTCGTGCAGCGCGTAGGGCCCTATCTCGTCCTCCGTCCTCTGCGATATGGCGCCGCTGGCGTCCGGCGGCAGCAGCTCCGGCGATATGGGGGTGTCGAGTATGGCCTGGAGCACGTCCCGCAGCGGCCCCCCGCCGCCGAAGGCGGGGTCACCCGAGAGGGCGCTGTCCATGACCCAGCGTATGACGGAGCGCACGAGGGTCTTGGGTATGCTGGCGTTGACGCCGTACATGGACATGTGGTCGCCGTGGTAGGTGGACCAGCCGAGCGCGGCCTCCGACAGATCGCCCGTGCCGACAGCTATGCCGTTCTCGCGGTTCGCCAGATCCATCAGTATCTGCGTGCGCTCCCTGGCCTGCGCGTTCTCGTAGGTGCGGTCGCGCGACGCGGGGTCGTGGCCTATGTCGGAGAAGTGCAGGGTGACAGCGTCGGCTATGGGTATCTCACGCGCGTCGGCGCCGAGCAGCCGCATGAGCTTCCGCGCGTTCTCGAGCGTCGCCCCCGTGGTGCCGAAGCCCGGCATGGTGACCGCCATAAGCTGCGACGCGGGGCGCCCGAGCAGCCGCATGGCGGCGGCGCAGGCGAGCAGGGCCAGGGTGGAGTCCAGCCCGCCGGACACGCCGACGACGGCGCGGGCCGCGCCCGTATGCTCCATGCGCTTCGCGAGCCCGGCCGTCTGTATGCTGAATATCTCGCTGCATCGCTCATTGACGATATGCGTTTCGTCGGGGACAAAGGGCGACTTGGGCCAGGTCCGCAGGGGCTCGTCGCCCGCGCCGAGCAGGGGCAGCGGGCCGATATCGACGGCAGCGCAGGGCAGGGCGCCCGCGAACAGGCCGGCGCAGTCCGCCATCGAGGGGGACTGCCCCCGCTCGAAGTCCAGCCGCTCTATGTCTATCTCGCTGACGGCCATGCCGCCCTCGCGCCGGAAAAGCTGGCTTTCCGCCAGGATCGTGCCGTTTTCCGCTATTATGCCGTGCCCGCCGAACACGAGGTCCGTGGTGGACTCGTGCACCCCGGCGGACGCGTAGACGTAGCCGCACACGCAGCTCGCGCTGGCCTGCCTTACGAGGCCGCGGCGGTATGCGGGCTTCCCGACTATGTCGTTGCTCGCGGAGGGATTGAGTATGACCCCCGCCCCGTTCAGGGCAAGCAGCGCGCCGGGCGTGACGGGCATCCATAGATCCTCGCAGATCTCTATGCCGAGCGAGAGGCCCGAGTCCGCGTCGCGGAACAGCAGGCTCCCGAACGGCAGGTCCCTGCCCATGAAGCGCAGCGGCCCCCCCCCCGGGGCCAGGGCGCCGGATGCGAACCATCGCGCCTCGTAGAATTCCTTCGAGTTCGGGATGAACAGCTTGGGGACGACGCCCAGCGGCCGGCCCCGCCTCATGAGCAGGGCGCAGTCGTAGAGCCGCCCCCTGTCGCGCACGTAGACGCCTATCACTATGGCCGCGTCTATGTCCGCCGTATCCCTCATGATGCCCTCTATCGCCTCGAGCTGCCCCCTGTAGAGCCTTTCCTGGAAGAATAGATCGGCGCAGGTGCTGCCTGTGACGCAGAGCTCCGGGAACAGTATGACGGCGGCGTTTTCCGCCGCAGCCTTTCGCGCCCACGCCGTTATCTCCGCAGCGTTGAACGCGGCGTCGGCGACGCGCAGCGCCGGGCTTACGGCCGCGACGCGCAACAGGCCAAGGTTTTCGCTCATTCCCCGCCCTCCTTACTGCTATTATAGCTCATAAACGCACAAATATAAACATGGAAATAATTGGAATAGCATCCTTGACAGGGGCCGCCGCAGCGGATATACTGTATGCAGGAGGGAGGGGCCTATGAAAGGACACTATGTGGCCTATCTGAAGACGGACGAGGAGATAACGGATTTTTTCGCGGTGAGGATGATCGCCGTTAAGGTCGGTTCCAACAAGAAGCAGTACCTCGATCTCGCGCTCGCCGACAGCACAGGCGAGGTCAACGCCAAGAAGTGGGACGTGGCGGACACGGAGCTGCCCATGCTAAGCGACATACGCGAGGGCGACATCCTGAAGGTCAAGGCGACCGTCACGGAATGGAACGGCATGAAGCAGCTTCGCGTGTCGAAGCTCAGGAAGGCTGTCGATCAGGACGGGCTGGAGCGCTCCGACTTCGTGAAGGCCGCGCCGGAGGCTCCGGAGAGCATGTACGCCTTCATGCTGGCGGCGGCCGGGGGCATAGCCGACGGCGATCTGAGAAGGATATCGGTCAGGCTGCTGGAGGACAACCGCGAAAAGCTGATGTACTACCCCGCCGCCTCGAAAAACCACCATGCGGAGCTGGCCGGCCTGCTTTACCATATGAAGCGCATGCTTATGATGGGCGAGCGCTTCTGCGATGTCTACGGCAACCTGGACAGGGGGCTTCTGGCGGCAGGCGTCATCGCCCACGACATGGAAAAGCTGAACGAGATGCTATCGGACAGGGATGGCGTGGTTTCGGGATATTCGTTCGAGGGGCAGCTGCTGGGGCATCTGATACAGGGGGTCAAGGCTGTGGACAGGCTGGCGCGCGAGCTGGGCGTGCCGGAGGAGAAGGCTATTATGCTCGAGCATATGGTGCTTTCGCACCATTACGAGCCGGAGTTCGGCAGCCCCAAGAAGCCTCTGTTCCCCGAGGCGGAGATCCTGCACTACCTCGACATGGTGGACGCGCGCATGTACGACATGGAGGCGGCCCTCGCGGGCGCGTCGCCCGGCGGCTTCTCCGAAAAGGTATGGACGCTCGACAACCGCAGGCTGTACAGATCGGAGGCCTTTCCCGCGCCGCGCCCCGAAACGCGCGAAGCTGCGGGATCGGAGGCTGCGGGATCGGAGGCCGCGGAATAGGCTGCCTGTTCGGAGGCATGTCGGGCTGAGAACGGCCGGGAGGGCGGGGCGCGGTCGGCTTCCGTCGCAAAACGGGCATTTCATGCGGTTTTGTTCGCAGACTTTGGGAACTTGCTCAAACTCGCTTCGCTCAAACAGTGAGCCAAGTTCGCCAAAGTCTTTGCTCACAAAACCGAGAAATGCAGCCGTCTTGCTCCAAGTCAGCCGTCCGCGCCGCGCCCTCCCGGCCGATTCCTAACGGACGCAGGACGGGCAAAAATGGCGCAGCCGGCTTCCGAGATGGGCAAAAATGGCGCAGCCGTGCAAACTTAAATCGAAAGCACTCAGCGGCCGCGTCAGTTTTGTTCAGATCGGGTTCTGGGGCCGGATTTTGGTCCCGGAGCGTACTGCCTAGGTACGTGAGGAGCCGAAATTCGGAACCAGGTTCCGAGATGGGCAAAAATGGCGCGGTCGCTGAGTGGTTACATTACCATGGAAGAAAAGAGCGGGATACTCACAGAGCTCATATACCAAAACCCCAAAAACGGCTACACCGTCGCCGTTTTCAAGGACGGCGGCAGCGCCTTCACGGGCGTGGGCTGCGCGCCGGGCGCGACGCCGGGGCGCAGGTTCAGGCTCGCGGGCGCCTGGAAGGAGCACGCCTCCTACGGGAGGCAGTTCGCCTTCAGCGAGTACAGCGAGGAAATGCCCGACACGAACGAGGGCATAGAGCTTTTCCTTGCCTCCGGCGCGCTGAAGGGCGTGGGGCCCAAGCTGGCGGGCGAGATAGTCAGGGCCTTCGGCGACGAGGCGCTGGGCGTGATCGAGCGCGAGCCGCACAGGCTGACGGAGGTGGACGGCATAGGCCCCAAAAAAGCGGCCTCCATCTGCGAGTCCTTCCGCGAGCGCCGGGAATTCGCTGAGACGACCCTCTATTTCCAGCAGTACGGCGTGTCGCCCCAGGCCGCCATGAAGCTCTATAGCGCCTATGGCGCCGGGGCGATAGCGGCCATGCGGGAAAATCCCTATCGGATCATAGACGACGCGCTCGGCATCGGCTTCCGCTACGCCGACCGCGTGGCGCTGAAGATGGGCATAGAGAAGGACAGCGCCTTCAGGCTGAAAAGCGGGCTGAAATACCTGCTCCGGCAATACGCGGGCGACGGCAGCGCCTTCGTGCCCAAGGGGCTGCTGCTGGAAAAGGCGGCGCAGCTGCTGGACGCCGGGAGCGAGGGGATAGAGGAAAGCCTCACCGACCTCGTGTTCGAGGGCGAGGCCCATATCGAGGATCTCGAGGGCAGGCAGGCCGTATTCCTCGAGCCCTACTACGAAGCGGAGCGCAGCGTATGCAAAAACCTGATAAGGCTTGCGAACGCGGGGCTGAAGCCCATAATGGCCGACGTGGGCGAGTTGATAGGCGCGACGGAGCGGGCGTCGGGCATCTCCCTGGCGGACTGCCAAAGGGCGGCGGTGCGGGAATCCCTCGCGAGCGGCGTCTTTGTCATAACGGGGGGGCCGGGGACAGGCAAGACCACCATCATAGACTTCATAATCAGGATACTGAGAAGCGGCGGCTTCAAGGCCAGCCTGGCCGCGCCCACGGGGCGGGCCGCGAAGCGCATCTCGGAGACGACGGGCTGCGACGCGTCCACCATACACAGGCTGCTGGAATACTTCTATCTGGAGGACGAGGACAGGATGTGCTTCGGCAGGACGGCCGAGAACCCCCTTGACTGCGACGCCCTGATAGTGGACGAGGCCTCCATGGTGGACATAATGCTCATGAAGGGGCTGCTCGAGGCCATGCCCTCCGGCGCGAGGCTGATAATGGTGGGCGACGCGGACCAGCTGCCGTCGATAGGCGCGGGGGACGTGCTGCGCGATATGCTGAACAGCGAGATAATATGCTCCGTGCGGCTCACGGAGATATTCAGGCAGGCGAAGGAAAGCCTCATAGTCGTGAACGCGCACAGGATAAACAGGGGGGAATGCCCCGTGTTCAATGCGAAGGACAGGGATTTTTTCTTCCTGCGCAGGGACGGCGAGGCGCAGACGCTCAGCGCCCTGAAGGAGCTGTGCGCGACGCGCCTGCCCGCCTATTACGGGGACTGCGACGTGGCGAGGGATCTGCAGATGCTGACCCCGGCGCGGAAGGGCCCGCTCGGGAGCGTCAGCCTGAACAGGGAGCTCCAGGCCATACTCAACCCGCCGAGGGAGGGCGCCGAGGAGCACAGCTTCGGGGAGCGGCTGGTCCGCGAGGGCGACATGGTTTTGCAGGTGCGCAACAACTATAGGATGACCTGGCGGCGCGCGGGCGGCCCGCGCGCGGCGGCGGAGGGCGGCTGGGAGGAAGGCGAGGGCGTCTTCAACGGCGACATAGGCTTCATCGAGGCGATAGACAGGGAGAACGGCCTGATCGCCGTGGTGTTCGACGAAAACCGCCATGCGGAATACGACTTCACGCAGATCGACGATCTCGAGCTGGCCTACGCCATAACCGTCCACAAGAGCCAGGGCAGCGAGTTCCCGCTGGTGCTGATGCCCATGGCCCCGTTCCCGCCCATGCTCGCCACGCGGAACCTTTTCTACACCGCCGTCACGCGCGGCAAAAGGGCGGTCATACTGGTGGGCGCGGAGGGCTGCATGAGGGCCATGGTGGAGCGCGGCCGGACGAAAGAGCGCTATTCCGGGCTTTGCGCCAGGCTGAGGGCCTTTCTGCCCAAGGCCGGAGACAGGGGGGGCGAATGGGATCAAAGCCGATATTTGGAATGATTGCGGGTGCGGCGCTGGAGCTGCTCTACCCCTCGTCGATATACTGCGTCTCCTGCGGGAACCTCATAGACGCCACGCGCCCCTACGCCCTGTGCGACGAGTGCGCCGCCGGCCTCAGATGGGCCGACGGGCCCGTATGCGGCAGCTGCGGCAAGATACTCGCCGAAGACGCGCGCGACGGGCTGTGCTCCGACTGCTCGGGGGCGAGCCGCCCTTTCGAGAGGGGCTTTGCCTGCATGGAATACGGCGGCGGGCGCGAGCTGATACACAACTTCAAGTACAGGGGAAGGGCCTACTGCGGCGAAAAGATCGCGGAAATGATGCACGACAGGCTGCGGCTCGGGATGCCGGAGACGGACATGGTGCTTCCCGTGCCGATGCACAGGGGCAAGGAGAGGAAGCGGGGATACAACCAGGCCGACGTCGTGGGCCGGCTGCTGGCCCGCAGGCTCGGCCTACCGTACCGCAAGGGCCTGCTCGTGCGGACGAGGGCCACGGCGCCCATGAGCAAGCTGGGGGGCGAGCGGCGGCGCGAGAACCTGAAGGGGGCCTTCGCGCTGCGCCCCGGCGGGGAGGCGCTCGTCGAGGGCAGGCGGCTGCTGCTCGTGGACGACGTGTTCACCACGGGCAGCACGGTGGAGGCCTGCGCGGAGGCGCTGCTGGCGGCGGGCGCGGCCGCGGTGTGCTTTGTGGTCGCGGCGGCCAGCGCCGACATCCCCGCCGAGTGATGGCCGCCATGCCGGCGCGAACGCCGAGCAGGCCCGGCCTAGGTTTTTCGCGTAGCGGCGGACGGGGCGCCGCGCTACAGCAGTTCGGATCTCATGGCTGCCCGGGTCTGTGGTTGAAAGTCCAGGCCAGCTGCGGGCAAAAGGACCCACGTAAACCGAGGCGCAGGGCGCCGGCGAGCATGGCGCAGCTTAGAAGTAAGTCCTCCGGAAAACCGGCAGGCGGATGTGGGGGCAAAGACCAGGTCAGCCGGGCAGCCATGGGATCCGAATCGCGCGACAGCCGGCAGCCGGGCGCGGCAAGCGGCTGCCGGGGCCCGCGCGGGGCGAATTTATCCACATTTGTTTTTCTCGGGCCGGCTGCCGGCGCCGCTTCTGGGGGCAAACGCCGGCCCGCATAAAAATTCGTCCCAATATCCGTTGCAATTGCTGATTTTGTAGCTAGATGCACAATAATTGACGCGCTATTATGCATAAAACATGCGGGCGGCCCGTATCCACATTCGGAAGGCTTGCTTTTTCAATTATTCACAGACTTATCCACAGTTTGCACAGGTTGCGGGAACGCTCCCCGCAGGCCGAAAAACCAAAGCTGCGGGCCGTGCGGGCGGACGGCGGAAATCCCCGCGAATTAATTATTGATGAATAAACTTTTTTGCTGTATAATTGTGTAGCGGGATGGCAAGGCGGCCGCCGGGTCGCGAGGCGCGTGTCCAGCGTCCCTGCCGCCTGCTTCAATCGGAACTATTTGGCGCCTGAAAGGGCGCGGTGGAGGCAAAATGAAGGTAATAATCACTAGCAAGAATCTGAACGCGAGCGAGCATCTGAAGGACACCATCGAGTCGAAGTTCCAGAAGCTCGGCAAGTTCTTTTCAAGCGACATAAACTCAAACGTCATGCTTTCGCTGGAGAAGGGGAGGCACAGGGTCGAGGCGACCATCAACGCGAAAGGCACGATCTTTAGGGCGGAGGAGACGACGACCGACGTCTACAGCGGCGTGGATCGCGTCGTGGACAAGCTTTCCGCGCAGATGTCGAAGTTCAAGACGAAGCTGCAGAAGAAGCACAAGGACAACAAGGCGATACTGTTCGCCGACGTGCCTGATTTCCCATTGGACGGGGCGGAGGAGGAGTCGGCGCTCGTCAGGCGCAAGAAGTTCGATCTGCTGCCCATGGCGGTAGACGAGGCCGTGCTGCAGATGGAGCTTTTGGAGCACAGCTTCTTCGTGTTCCTGAACATGGAGACGGACAACGTAAGCGTCGTTTACAAGCGCAAGGACGGCAACTACGGCTTGCTGGAGACGGAGTACTGACGGCAGGGATCAAAGGCATTGCTGTCAGATTGCGGCCGTGAGAGGATCCTCGAACCGGCCGCCCCCAGCCCTATTCCTCCACGATCCGCGTCCACCTTTCGTAGTCGTAGTCCCGGTTCGGCACGCGCTTCCCCTTGGACTCGTACTCATGGCTGTTCGACGCCTCCTGAATGTCTAGGTAGTACCATTTGCCGGGCAGGCTGTCCGGCCATTCCTTCATGGCGCCGGGGAGCAGATCATCCGCCGTCTCCGGGGCGCGTTTCAGCATGCGGTTCACGACGGCGACAAATTCCGCCCGCGTGACGCGGCTCTCCGGCCTGAACGAGCCGTCGGGGTAGCCCTCGGCCCAGCCGATCCTGGCCGCGCTGCGGATGGCGGGCTCCGCCCAGTGCCCTGCGACGTCGCTGAACTCGGGGCTTGCGCCGCCCTCGCCTTCCTTCATTATCGCGGAGAAGCGCGACGCGATGGCCGCGAGCTCGGCGCGGCTGATCAAGGCGTCCGGGCGGAAGGCGCCGTCCGGGTAGCCCGTCACTATGCCCAGCCCGCTGAGGGCGGAGACCTCCTCATAGAACCAGTCGCCGGGGCCGACGTCGGGGAAGTCGCCCGCCCGCGACGCCGCGCCCTCGCGGTAGCCTTCGGACAGCAGGCGGAAAAACACCGCGGACGCCTCCGCGCGCGTAAGCTCGCGCTCGGGCTTCACCAGGCCGTCGGGATAGCCGTATATGTACCTTATGTGATCCTCGACGAAGACGGAGGGCTTTTCCTCCTTCTCGACGTCGCCGCCCCCGCCCCCGCCGGACTGGGGCTGCTGCGGCTGGCCTGTGGAGAGCACGCTGAATTTGCCGATCTTCTCGTATGTCTGGCCGGTCGCGTAAAGGTTCAGCTCGCCGTAGGAGGTGAGGCTGAAGTTCCCGTCGTCCTGCCGGTATATCCTGTAGTCGGCGTCGCTTTCGTAGTCCGGGTTGCCCCGGATCTCGTAGTTCCCGCCGTTGACGAAGCCGTCGTCGAGGCTGCCGAGCCAGGCGCCGGAGCTGTCGTAGTAGCCGGCCCGCGCGTAGATGCCGTAGGAACCCGGCCCGGACACGCCCGGCCTGTAGGGCGTGTAGAGCTCGACGTGGGCCTTTTGGAATGTTATCGCGTCGCGGGTCACGATCCCCGAGCCGCCGGAAGGCAGCTCGAATTCGAAGCCGGCTCCGCTCGAAATCCCGCTGTAGTAGCCGCCGTCGAACGCGGGGCCGGGCTCGCCCGCGTAGATATCGGGGAAGGCCGCCGTCGGGACGAGGGGGCGGGGCCGGACCTTGAGGCTTATGCCCGGCATGGTGACTATCTGCGGGCCGAATGCGTCGGAAATCACGTAGGCGAACATGAACTCGCCGCCCGCCGACACGTCCGCCTTGCTCTCCAGCCCAAATTCGGCGTTGGCGACATCGACGCTATAGGAATGCAGGGGTATGATGAAGCGGCCGGCGACGTACAGCAGTGCCGGGAGGGTCGTTTCGGCCTCGCAGTCCCATATCAGCTCGCCGTCCTCGTATCTGACAGTCAGGGGATTGTGGCGCTCCGTGCCGTCATAGACCCATTCGAACGAGGCCGGCGACACGATGGGGACGTTGTCGATTAGGGTCGCCGGCGGCGGGAGCAGGGCCCATTGCGCGGTGAACGTGAGGTTCCTGTCTGCCGTCACGGCCGCCGCGTCCGAGGTGCTGTACATGCGCTCATCGTCGCCGGACAGCTGCCAGCCAATGAAGGCGGCGCCTGAGACGGGCTGGGGGTCGGACGGACCAGGGCCGCCAAGGTCATCGACGCTGCTTCCCTCATCGACGACGTACTGACGCTCGGTCGGATCCGCCGCGTATCTGGTCGGGATGAAGGTCACGATCCACCGGGGCGTCTCCTGCCACTGGGCGTACAGCGACGTAGGGTCCTGTATCATGTGTATGGCGCCGCCGGGCTGATGCCACGCGCCGCTCCCGTCACCTTTGGTGTTCCAGCCTATGAATCTGTACGCCACGCCGCCCGCTGTCGTCGGCGGGGAGGACGGCCAGCCGGCGCTTGTTATATCGCCGTATCCCTTGACGGCGACTGCGGCCGCGGTGACGTTTTCGGCCGATGTGGCGTCCGGGCCTCCCGGCGGGTTCGCGTGGTAGACGAGCTGTGCGCTGTCCTTGAGGTACAGGGCGACGAAGTAGGTCGTCATGCCCTTGACTTTCAGGCTGTCCTTGCCGGCGCTGCCTGGGACGTACAGCTGCTCCAGCGACCTCAGCGGCTCCGACGGGTCGTACCACCCGGCAAAGGTATAGCCTGTGCTGTCCCAAATCGCGGCCGCCGACACGGCGTCGTAGCCCAGGACCGTGTAGCCCTCGCCTATATTGACGCCCGCCAGCGTCGTATACGCGTCGTTGCTGTACAGGTCGCTGAGGTAGACCGCCTTCACGGTCTCGTACTGCGCGTACATGGCGGCGTCCGTCGTAATCTTGTATCTGTCCCTGCCTGCCTCGCCCGGCGCGTAGGCCGCGGGCTCTGTGGCCGTCGGGGCGGTGGGTGGCGTATGGACGCTCCAGCCCGAGAACACATGGCCCTTGGGGACGGGGGCCCCGTTGAACGCCTGGGAGTAGGTCTTGACGGAGACGACATCGTTCGCCACATGGTCCTCGGAGGATGGCCCCGGCTCGGGCGGGTACGAAGGGATGCTGGCGTACATATCGAAGTTCGCGTTGTACGTAAGCGTGTATGGTTTCCCTGTCGCGGCCGGCATGAACACGGGATAGAGGCGCAGATCGCTGTTGATATTCTCAATCTTCTGGCCGGGATAGTACCGCGCCGGGCCGCTTTCAGCCAGGGACCAGCCTACGAAGACGCTGTCGCCCAATCCCGCATGGCTGACGGGGCTTTTCGCCAGGGCGTCCGTGCCTGGAAGGTATTTGTTGCCGTCCGCGGGCGCCGTCCAGGGGAAGGGCGAGGAAAGGCCGCCGCCGCTGACGTAGCTGACGGTGTATGTCGTCTGCGGGGGCGTCCATTCCGCGTAGACGCTCATGTTGCCGTTCACGGGGATGTCGGGCGAGAGGGGGGCGTAGGTGTCCGGCCCCAGCGCGACCAGCCAGCCGTTGAACACCAGCCCGCCGTAGTTATGGCCGGCCTTGTAGCTATGCTGGCTGTCGAGCTCGTCGCTCGGGTTGCCGACCCGCTCGTCCTTGGCGCGGCCGTAGACGGCCAGCGGGACGTCCGCCCCTGGGTAGCCGTAGACGCTGACCCTGTACTGCGACACCTTCCACTTCGCGAACAGCGGCAGATCGTAGGCGGGCATGGACGCGCCCGCGAAGCTGAACGGCTGCAGGAAGGCCGCGTCCCTGTACCAGCCGTCGAAGGCGTATTCCTTGTCGCCCTCGGGCGGCTTGGCCGGCGCGCTGGCCGGCTCGTAGCCCGACAGGCCCGTCCCGCACATTATGCTGTCGTAGTTGAGCCCCGGACGGCGCGAGACCTCGTAGTCGGCGCCGGCGCCGGCCCCCATGAAGATAAGCCCGCTGCTGTTTCGGTTGTAGAATAGGTACTGGTCCTTGGGCGGCGAGCCCGTGATAAGCGAGAAAACCCCGCTGTCGTTCCTGTAGGCGGTGCGGGAGACATAGGTGAAGCCCTCTATGGACTTCGCGTTGTAGGCCGAGGTCGCGGGGCTCAGCACCGTCTGCCCGTAGGCCGGATCCTCGATGTAGTATTTGCTGCCGAGCCTGACGGCCGTACCTATCTGCCCCGGCAGCTTCTCGAACATGTAGTGCACGTCTATGTCCTTGCCGCCCGTTATCCAGCCGCCCCTCATCGTTATGACGCCGGTGGCGGGATCCGCTGTCGAGGCGATGGCGCTGCCGAGCGACAGCTGCTTCGACGAGTACACGACGTCGTCGCCCTTGGCGTACCAGCCCTGGAAGCGGTACGTGCCGGTGCCGGCGAATTCCGCCAGGGGGCGTGTCGGCCAGAGTGCGGACATGTCCTGGCCCAGCTTCGCCGTGAAGCTGTATTTCGTCGCGCCCGACGTGTATGTGTTCCCCCCTATCTGCATGGTCCCGCCGCTGTGGGCGAGGTCGAATTCGATCGTGTATGCCTTGCGCTTAAGGTAGACGTTGACCACCGTGCTCCCGTCGCCCGCCAGAACGCCGTCCGACGGCGATATGAAGCGCTCGCCCGTGTCGAGATAGTTGAATCTGTCGGGGGGCCTGCCTGCGGCGGGGGGCTTAGCGGCCGCGGCCTTGGCCTCAGCGATGGCCGCGTCTATCCCCTCGGCTATGGCGGACGCGGTAACGTGGGTGCCGGCCGGCGCCTTGCCCGTCGGCCTGTACTGGCCGTAGTACTCGTAGTTGCCCGTGTCCTCGCCCGGAACCGCGACGTTCTCCTTCTCGTTCCACAGCATGACGGTGTAGCCCACGGGCTGGCCGTACCACTGCGCGTGGAGCACGGTCCGGGAGCTTATGGGCGCGCTTTCGAAATCGAATAACGCGCCGTCCTCGCTCAGGCTCCATCCTTTAAAGATATAGCCCGTGCGGCTGGGATCAGTCGAGGGCCTCGCCGCGTAGCTGCCGCTGGCCACCGACTGGAAGGGCGCCTGCGTCCCGTCGGAGTAGAAAAACACGTAGTGCAGGCTGTTTTCCAATGTCAGGGGCTTGAGCGTGATATCCTGGCTTACGGGGAGGGAAAAATCGTAAGGCTGGCCGCCGTCGGCCTGCCACTCCTGGAAGACATGGCCCGGCGCCGCCGAGAACGACAGCATCTCGTCGGCCGTGGGGGCGGGTACCTTATCCCCCTTCCTGACGTTCTTCGTAAGGAACACGCTGCCGTTTCCGTCGAGGAAGGACACGAGCGCGTCCGTGCGGAAGTGCGCGAACACATCCATGTCCTTTTCTACGCCGGCAAAGGCGAAGGGCAGCGCATTGGGGTCGCCCTGCGGCGCGGTGTACCAGCCGGCAAACACGCCTATCGCGCTGCCGGAGGCGTCCTCGGGCGCCGGCGGCGCCCCGGGGTTCGCCACGTTGCCGTCAGAATCGGCCTCGAAGCGGCAGTAGGCGTCGGGCACGAGCATGTGCTGCCCCGAGGCCATGGACATGTCTCTGGCGCTGTAAAAGCTTACGCAGGGCGCCGCGCTGTCCGCGAGCGCCGGGAAGGGCGTGGGCGCCGCCAGCATAACGATGGCCAAGGCAAAGGCCAGCGCCCTGCCCGTTCTCGCGCGAAATAGTTTTGTAGGCATAAGTCCCTCCCGTCCGCATCGACCCGGCTGCCGAGGCCGCTTATATCGGCAGCCCCGCCTCTTTCACGGCCAGTATACCAAAATCTATCCAGATATGCAAGATATGACGTTGATACTTTTGTGATGAGCCTGTCCGGGCTGTTGCCGATCAAAGGCAGGCGGGCGGGGCGGCGGGCCTGTCGGCCTTGCCGTAAGCCGTACTGCGTCCCGCGCCGATTTTCACGATATAGCCCTCTTTGACGAGCGCGTTCAGGGCGCGTTCTATCGTTACTTTGCTTACGTCGGGACAGGCATCGAGAATCTCGCCCTTTGTGATTTTGCCGAGCTTGCGGTCGATAACCGCCTTAACGCGGCCGGCCTTTGTCAGCCCGCGCCGGCTTAAATAGTACACGCGTTCCTCAAACTCGCCGTAAGCCTTTTCCAATACGCCGAGATAATAGCGGACGAACGGCGGATAGTCGCTTTTGTTGTCGTGCCAGCCTGCCGAGCTGTCCCGCAAAACCTCATAATAGGTGTCCTTGCTGTTCTCAATCAGCTTTTCTATGCTGATATACTTGCCCGCGATGTACCCGGCGCGGTAGAGCAGCAGCAGCGTCAGCAGGCGGCTCATACGCCCGTTGCCGTCGTTAAACGGGTGAATGCAGAGGAAATCCAAGACGAACATCGGTATCAGCAGAAGCGCGTCGTGTTCGTCCTTTTCGAGCGCCGCGACAAACGCCGCGCACAGCCTGTCCATCGCGTCGGCAGTCAAGTATGCCGGAACAGG
>JAISXZ010000152.1 GCA_031270275.1 Eubacteriales Family XIII. Incertae Sedis bacterium
CTTCGCTCAGACAGTGAGCCAAGCTCACCAAAGTCTTTGCTCGCAAAACCGGGAAATACAGCCGGTTTGCTCCAAGTCGGCGGGGGCATGCCCGCCGCCCCGCCCGCCTGCCTTTGATCAGCAATACAAAAGAGGGGCGCAGGCATGAAGGCCCGCGCCCCTCTTTCTGTTCTGGCTTCCGCTCCGGCTTTCGCCTGCCCTATTCCGCGAGGGCGGCGTAGCGCATGAGCAGCGCGGCGGCCTCCGCCCTTGTGGCCGTGCCGCCCGGCGCCAGCTCCGTCTCCGTGCGGCCCTCGATCAGGCCGGCGGCGACCGCCCACGACACCGCGTCCTTCGCCCAGCCGGACACGGCGCCTGCGTCGCCGTAGGCCGCAAGGTCCGCCGCCCCACCGACGTCGGCGCCATTCAGCCTGGCGTAGCGGTAGAGGATGGCCGCGAACTGCTCGCGGGTAAGGTCGCCCGCCATGTCCGTGCCGTCCGTGATGCCGTTCGCGACGCCCCATTCGGCCGCCTTGCCGTACCACGTAGCGCCGCCGCCCGTGTCAACGCCCGCGTCGCGCGCGAGCATCGTGACCAGCATGGCGCGGGAGAGTTTGGCCTGCGGCGCGAAGCTGCCGTCCGCCACGCCGTTGATCAGGCCGCCGGAGTAGGCGTGGCGGGCCGCCCTGTAGAACCAGTCGCCCTTCGCTATGTCCGCGAAGGGGCTTATCCACTCGCCTATGAAGAACTTGGAGAGGTGCGCCGTCGCGAAGGTGATCAGGCCCGTCTTCGCGTCGTAGCCCGCGCCCGCCATCTCCTGCACGCTGCCGTCCCCGTCCAGGTAGTAGACGGTCAGCAGGTCGTAGTCGCCCGCGTCCAGCCCCTCGGGCGGCGCGTAGGGCACGCTGACCGTCACCGAGCCGCCGAAGCCCGTGACGGCGCGGCCGCCGACGGAGACGGATATCTCGATCACGGGGCTGTCGCCGGCCATCTCACGCTGCCTCGCGTTCAGGGCTTCGGCCCTGTCCACGACCGAGGCCGCGATGCTCACGGTCTCCCCGGCCCTGGCCTCGGCGGCGACGGACGCCAGCGCCCCGGCATCGAGCGTGATCGTAGACACGTCGCTCTCCACCGTGAGCACGAGGTCCTTCGCGTCCGCTACGGCCTTGATCGCCTCGGCGGGTATGGCGGCCTCGGCGATCCTCACGGCCGGGGCGGTTTCGGACGCGCCCGCCTCCGCCGCGGTCTCGGTCCTGACCACGATCCTGATCTCGGCCACGGCGTCCGCGTTGCCGCCCGCCCTGGCTTCCTCGACGGCCTTGGCCGCTTCCTCGACGGCCTTGGCCACGGCTTCGGTTTCGACCGCCGCCGTCGCCTTGCCGTCCGGCGCGACGGGCACGGGCGCGGCATCCACCGTCACGGTCGCGACGGGCGGGTTTTCCCCGCCCCCGCCGCCGGCTGCCTCCTGCGCGGCCTCATCCACGGCGGGCGCGGCCGGCGCCGCCGTCGTGCCGGATCCCGAGGGGGACGTCGCGGCGCCTATCGCGTAGGCCGCGTCTATGTCGTTGCCCAGGTCGCGGGTGTAGAGCCAGCGCACCGTGTCGCCGTCGTTCAGGTAGTACAGGGAGCTCGAATAGCCGGGGAAGACGCCGTTGACGCTGTACATCCAGCCGCTCCTGCTGCCGTCGCTGAACTCCCCGAAGCCGTTTATGCTCTTTACGTAGTAGCCCGCGTATTCCGCGTGGCCGCTGTAGTCCAGGCTGAGCCCCGTCCTCTGCAGCAGCGTGAAGGCCGTCTCGCTGCCGGAGATCTCCAGCCGCCGGCTGCCGTAGTACGTCGCGGTCTGGCCGTCGTGCGCGCCGGGGTCGGCCACGCCTATGGTCGCGTAGCGCCTCGCCGGCTCGCTCGGCCCGCCCGACGAGGCGGCCTTCAGCCCGCTTATGGCCGCCGCCAGCGCGTTCCTGGCGTCGTCCACGGCCTCCTGGGTGGCCTCCGCGTTCGCCGCCACGGCCCTTGCGGCGGCCAGGACCGTCTGCATCCGGCTGTAGCTCGAATCCGTGTAGGAGCCCTGGGCGATGCCGCCCGCGCGTTCGATCTCCGCGTCCAGGGCGGCCTTGTCCGCCCCAGGATCGGCCGGCCTGGCGACGAGCAGCGCCTCCGACGGGAGCTCGACGGCGTCAAGCTCCGCGAGCGTCTCGGCGTCGCCCGCCGCCTGGAGCGCATACGCGACCGCCGACTGGAACGCCAGCCAGGACTCGTAGGTGTAGTCCGCTTCCGCAAGGCTGTCGTCGGCGGCCTCGATCAGCCCGATCTTCGCCGCCCTCGCCTCCGCGAGCTGCGACGCGAGCGTCACGAGCCCCGCCGCCGACGGGACCTCCACGGCGGCCACAGCCTCCAGCGACGCGGCGGCCTCCACCGCGCCAAGTGCCTCCGCTATGGCCGACTGCAGGGCCGCCCAGGAATCCTGCGTGTAGTCCCCCTCCGCCAGCCCGGCCGCGGCCGCGCTGACGGCCGCGGCCTTTGCGGCCTTCGCTGCCAGAAGCGCCGCTTCGGCATCGCCGGAGGCCGCCACGAGGCCGGCCGCGGAGGGGAGCGGCACGGCGTTGGCTTCGGCGACCGAGGCCGCATCGCTCACCGCCTGGATCGCCTCCGCTATGGCCGTCTGCAGGGCCGCCCAGGAATCCTGCGTGTAGTCGCTTTCCGCAAGGCTGTCGCCGACGGCCCCGATCAGCGCGATCCTGGCCGCCTTAGCCGCCGCAAGCTCCGCCTGGCCGTCGGACACGGCCACGTCGAAGCTCGCGGTCCAGCCCTGGTATGTGACCGTCACCGTCACCGTCCCGGCCGTGCCCAGCTCCGCGTTGTTCGCGTGGCTGAGGGCGAAGCGCAGGGGCGCGCCGTAGGCTATCACCGCCGTCAGGCCGTCCCCGTAGTCCGCCGTGATCGCCAGGCCCGCGAGCTTAAGCCGGTCCCCGAGCGCGTATGAGGTCTTGTCCGGCTGCGACGTGACCTCTATGCCCACTAGGGCCGGCATGTTCGGGTAGGCGGCCGCCCAGGCGGCGGACTCCGCCGCGCTGTCGTTGGCGTAGAACAGGGTTATGGCGTCGCCGCCGGCTATCGCCTGCCCGCCGGGGGGCGTCCCCCCTATCTCGCCGTTAAGGAAGTATCCCCAGGCGGAGCCGGGGCTGCCGTTGCCGTAGCGCACGAGCGTGGCGCCCTCGCCGTCCGTCACGGACGCGACATGGCCGCCCTCCGCGGCGTAGGCCATCCCGGCCTTGCCCGCCGCCTCAGCAAGCGCGTCGAGGACGGTGAAGGGCCCCGCCCCCGTAAGCGTGACCGGCCCTTCCGCTATCCAGTCCGCGTACTGCGGCGCGTCGGCCAGGCCGTGCAGGCTGTCCCCGATGAGCCGGAAGCTCACCGTCATGGACTCGGGCGGGGCCTCGTAGGGCGTCGCCGCGATTGTCAGAATCAGGCCCTCCGCAACCTGCGGCGCCCCGGCGTTCTTGCTCAGGGCGACGGCGAACGCGTAGCTGCCGTCCGTGCCTGCCGGGCTTTCCTCGGTTCCCGCAAGCGGCGCGACGAATGCGCCGCCCGTTACCTCCGCCCTGACGCCTTTGAGCGCCAGGCCGGCGACGATCTGTTTCGCCTTGGCCAGCGCGGCCTCCGCGCTGCCCGCCTCCGCCTGCGCCGCCCTGTATTCGGCGGCCTCGACGAGCGCCTTGGCCGCGAGTATGGCCGCGCTGTCGCGCTCCGGGTCGGGGAAGGCATCGGCCATGTCATAGAGCCTGGGCTGGCCGCTTATGAGCCTGCTGTAGGCGACGAGGGCGTAGGCGGCCTGCTCGGTGGCGAAGCCGTTCCGCTCCGCCGGGCCGTTCTCGCCGAACCAGCCGCCTTCCTCATTGTAACTCGCGAGCAGGGCCACGACGGGGTTCCAGCCGCCGGGCTTCGTCCAGCCGTATTCCTCGTAGTCCGGCCGGATGCCGAGCGCGGCGAGCGCCGTCACGACCTGCGCCGTGCTGGACGCGCTCGTGTCGCCCGAGGGCGCGTAGGCCAGGTTCGCGGCAAAGCCGCCGTCGTCCTTCTGCTGCGCCTTAAGCCATTCGAGCGCGGCGTCGGCCTTCGCTATGATCGGATCCGCGTCCTCGGGGCCTGGCCCGGCCGACTCGGCCACGGCGTCGCGGTAGTAGGGCGCGAGGGCCTGCAGGGCCATGGCCGTGATGTCCACGTCCGCCGCTGCGTCGTCCCTGTAGAGCGACCAGCCGCCGCCCTCGATTGCCGCGTCCAATATGTGCCCGATCAGGCTCTCGCGCGTCGCCTGCTGGGACACCTCGCCGTCCGTCGGGATTTCGTAATCGTTCGTGTCGAGGGCGAGCAGCGCGTATATGGCGCCGTTCAGGCCCTGGTTGACCACCCAGCCCTGATCCGCGAAGGGCGCGATCAGGTCGATTTCCCCCGCGGCCCTGGCGTCCCTGCCGATGGAGGACAGGGCGAGGATCAGGCGGGAGTTCTCCGTGGACTTGTTCGCGTCCAGCTTGCCCGTGTCCTTGCCCTTGATGTATTCGACGGCCTCGTTGTAGTAGCCGTCGTAGTAGTCCGGCGCCGGCTCAATGCCCCCGCGCGCCAGGGCCAGGACCGCCCATTCGTCGCCGAATCCCGGCTCGGCCACGGCGTCCTGGAGATAGTCCAGCACACCCGCCAGGGCCTCCTCCGCCGTCACGGTCGGCATCGGGTCGGATATGCCCGCCTCGCCCTCGGCCGCGAGCAGCTTTTCGTACGCGCCCTTGTAGGGCTCGTAGTTCATGAACAGGTATCTGGCGTAGGACGGGTTCCAGAAGCTCATATCCGTCTTGCTGAACTTCTCGAACGCCGCGCGGGCCGCAAGGATCTCCCCCTCCGGGGACAGGGCGTCCAGCGCCTCGCAGGCCGCAAGGGCGGCCTGGACCGTCGCGTCGCCGATGAAGTCCGGCGGCAGGCTCCAGGGCTCGCAGCCGCCCTCGCCCCAGTCGGCTATGCCGTCGTCCCCGTAGGGGCCCCAGCTGAAGCGGTCGCCGTAGGAGCACAGCCAGCCCGATATGCCGAAGTTCGCGAAGAAGCCGTTTACGCCGTAGGTCAGCCCGCCCGACTGCGGGCCGTAGATCAGGCCGCTGCGCGGGAGGGGCTCCCCTGCCGCCCAGGTCTTGGTCGGCGTCTCTATCGCGGTTTCAAGCAGCCCGCTATGAAGCTCGCCCTCGGTATACAGGCGGCCGCCCAGGCCGTTCACCCAGAACCCGAAGGCACCGGGCGCGACGTCCAGGTACCAGTAGCCCTTCTCGCGCGGGTAGGACTGCTCGAGCGAGGCCTGCATGGCCTCGGCCTGGGAGATCTTGTCCGGCACGCGGACGGTCTGGCCGTTGAAGGAGGCGACGATGTAGTCCTCAAGCGTCCCCTCGATGTAGCCCTTGATCCTAGCCTCGGCCCCGGCCAGGATGGCCGCTATCGCCCCCTCGTCCTCGGTCTTCGCGATCGCGTCCCCCGCCGCGCTCAGCGTGTGGTTGATCAGGTAGCGCCATTTGAGATTCTCCAGCGTGTCGTAATCCCGCTTCAGCGCGCTGATCCCCGCGCTCATCGGCGTGCGCAGGCTTGTCTCATCCTCGCTGATCACCCTCCCGTCGTAGTCCTTGAAGGTCAGCTTGAAGCTCAGCTCCGGGGTCTCGGGCATGATGAAGAACAGATGGAAGGCATATGGCGAATTGATGCCCCTGAGCGTCTGGTACTCGATGCCGTCGGTGTAGCTGACCCCCGGCGAAAACAGCACGATGTCCTCGCACTCGAGGAAGGGCTCATTCTCGCCGTCGGCGTACAGCGCCAGGCTGACATACTTGCCGAGGGCGGCGTTCGGCAGGGGCGCGTCCCGGCCCTCATATCTGTCCACCTTTATGGGGCCTGTCGGCGCCCAGTCCACCATGAGCAGCGCGGGCTCCCCCGCGACGGCGGCATGCCCGCCCTCGCTCCCGGTGACTGGACTCATGGAGCGGAAGGTCCCGCCGGACCATCTCGTGGCCTGCCCGCCGTACCATGTGAGGTCGTTGCTGCTCCTGTCGGGCTCTATGTCCTCGCCCGGCACTGCGGCGTACCGGACGAGCCGGGCATCCCCCGTCAGCTTAAGCACGGCGGGGACAAAGGCCGCGCGGTACAGCGTGTCCTGCCCTATGCTCACCGTATGGGCGTACCGGGCTTCGACCCCCCCGCCCGAAACGGGCACATCCAACTTGGTGTAGCTGGGGGCTATGCCCCTCGACGCGCCGTCTATATGCCAGCTCAGGCCGGCATCCGTGCTGTACTCGAAATAGTCCAGCGCGTAGTCGATGGCGGGGACGGCGGTGAGCTCCCAGACCGCGCCGCCATCGCCGTTCCTCAAAAATTCGGCCCTTACGGCAGGATCCCCTTCGGATGAGGCTGTGAATGCGGGGCCGTCACCGGTATCCCAGACAAAATCCACGGCAATGTCTGTGACCGGAACGATATCTTGGTAATAAAATCCTACACGCTTTTGGTTGCTCGGCATCATATCTACTTGGACATTGAAGGTGCCGCCTAGGCCTAACACTGTGGCCAAAAACGTATTCTGGATTTTTTTAGGATCATCTGAGGGGATATCGACTATTTCGGTAATGCCGTTGTGCGTCACCTCGATCCGATTGAGCTTGTAGCCTTTTTCTACGTAGCTGCTCCCGTCAGGAGTGCCCTTGGGCCAATATTGTTCAAGCCGATAAAATTTAGCAGTGGCGCTCGTTTCAATGGCCGTGATAGGTTCTAAAGCATCGGTCCCACTCTGCAGCGCAAGGTCGGCGCCCAAGTCTATATTGTGGCTTATAGTGATGTTTTTCCCCGTGGGGTCGGCATAGGCGGGATCCGGCGCAAACGGGCAAAGCGGCAGCAGCAGCGCGACCGCCAAGGCCAGCGACAGAAACTTCCATGGTTTTCTCAAAATCAAAACGAGGGCGCCGCTTCCGCAGTCGCCCCCGCTTCTAGGGGGTGGAAGGTCGCGGGCGCGCCCTCACCCTCCTTTCCTTTATGGCAGTTTGGCCTTGCCTGGCCTAGGCCTATCAGTGCATGACGTACAGATAGTTGTCGTCGTCGCCGTAGACCAGGTAGCCGTTGTCGGACGCCGCGAAGCCCTGCAGGGCATAGGGGTTGCCGCTCGTGCCGCCGGCGAACCAACGAAAGACTCCGGCGCTCGCCCACGGGGCATAGGAATAGCAGTATCCCTTGCCCGCACCTGTGTTCGTCGTAAAGTAGACGTAGTCATCGCCCGTGTTCGGATTCGTCCACACAATTGGGCTGGACTGCACCGGGTCGCCGAGGTAGACTGTATATCCCCCATTTTCGATATCCGTGGGGTCTAAGACCCCCACGCCTCCGGCCGACTCGTACATCGTCGAATCGTACCAGCTGGCGCCGACATACAGCACGTCGTTGTCGGAGATCACGGGCGTCGACACGGAGGTCTGTGAAAGCCCTGGGGCTACTGGCGTTTTGTCTATGTCCGCCGCCGAGCTGAACAGGTTCCCCTCGATCGACCAAAGCTCCCCGGAGCCGTCGGAAATCCTGGATGTGAAGAACACGTAGGGAATTGAGGATGAATCGAGCCAAGAGACGACCGAGGAGCGCACCTTGCCGCCCGGATCGGGAAGCGTGATCACATTCCCGGCGCCCGAGGCGAAGCTGTCTATCGGCCGGACGTAGATCCTGCCCTTGTCGCCGCCGAACACGACGTAGCCGTCTTCCCAGACGGTCGCCCCGGCCCAGTAGAAGTCGTCCCCGCCCTCGGGCCGGTACGCGGTCAGGGGCGGGTAGTAGTAGCCCATGGCGTACTGGTAGTAGCAGCGGTCCCCCTCGTAGATGCCGAAGTAGATGTTGCCGCCGGCGTAGTCGTAGCCTATGGGCGTGTTGGCCTGGCCGTAGCCGCCCGCCAGATATTCGATGGGCGGGGGCTGATCGCCAAGATCCGTCACCCTGTAGAGGCTCCACTCCGAGAGCAGGAACTTAAGGCTGCTGACCGACAGGTTCGTGTTCGTCGTGACGGTGAGGCTCAGCCTGTAGTTGCCCTTGGGGATCATGGTCCCGCTGTTGTTGTACAGCGTCCAGGGGCCGTAGCCAGGATAGAATGTGTTGGAGCCAAAGCTGTAGCTGGCCCCCGTGCCCGTGTTTGTCAGGGTCACGGCGCCGGAGATCGTCCCCGACGACGCGGTGATGTCCGTCACGAGCTGCGGCTCCCAGTAGTCCGACGGGATGTTCAGCCCGTTGTAGACTATCGTAACGGGGGACTGGGACGACTGGAACGTGTAGGGCGTGGGTATCTGGCCGTTTGGGCCGATCCAGCCCTTAAGGCCGTCGCTGACCAGATGGTTCTGGTAGTAGGTGGTCGCCGCGTAGATCGCTTCGTAGATCTCATCGTAGTAGGGCGTGGAGAGCTGCTGCACGTTGTCGGCCTTGGGCTCGATCTGGATGGTCGTCCCGCCCCAGACAAGCTGGCCGTTCACAAGGTTCAGCGCGGACAGCCGCGCGCCCCCGCTGGTCCCGTTAGTCGCGCCCCCGTTGTAGAGGGTGTAGGCGATGTCGCCCACGATCACCGAGGTCGTGTCCACCCCGACGTATGCCGAGCCGTTCGTCGGCAGCTTGCCGGATATCGTGGACGGCGTCGTTGTAGGCGGCGGCGTCGCGACATCCGACGGTATGACGCCGTTGTTGTTGACGTTGTTCTGGAAACTCGGCCAGTCCGCGAAGGCCGTCGCGCCGAACATGGACAGCGCGAAGATGATCGCCAGCGATACGGACAGGGCCCTTCTTGTAAAGATGCTCATTGGTGTGGCCATTCCTTTCTGCAAACAAAACGCTCTGGAATCCGTGCCGTCCCGCGAGGCATGGTGCGCGGAGGGGCCGTCGATTGGCCGCGCCTGCCTGCCCGGACAGGTGCCCGATCTTGCCCTGCGCATAGCGTCCCCCTTTCCCGCCATCGCCGATGGCGTCCTGTGTCTTGGCTTCGGCTGCGTGCTGCGGGCGGGAGGCCTTCGCGCGTCCCCGCGCGGCCCCTGCCCCGTTTTCCCAAAAAACAAAACAGGCCGCGACGATCCTGATCGGATCGTCGCGGCCGTATTTCCGCAACTGTCGGCGCTCCCCTTCCGCGGATCCAGGAACGGATCGGCGGCGAGAGCAGTCGCACCCCAGATTTCGCTTCTCGCAGGTCTCCCGGCTTGCGCGGCGGGGGGCTGTGGCTGCCCCTCCTGCCCTAGAGGAAGCGCTGATTAATTCATGTCCACCATCTGATCCGCCGATTTTCCGCCTGACTTCGGCAAAAATCCTCACGATACTAGCAGTATCGCTGCGTTTTTTGCCTGTGTCAGGCGAAAAATCCATCGGCTCATCTGGCGAACAGAATCAATCAGTGTTTCCTTGACGCTGCCTTCCCAGGTTTCAACCCAGTGACCGGCTTTCGCCGACGCGTCAGGACCCTCGCTTACGGTAGCGGTGCGCGATGCCCCCAGCACGCGTCGCTTGGGCGCGGGCCGAGGGAAACGCCTGCTCAGGATTCTCACCTGATTCCCTTGTCTGTCCCGGCGGCATTCGTTCGCAGCCGCTGGAACCTCGAAAAGTCATATTAAGCTGTTCTTGCCCGGTCGTCGCCCGGTTCCCGCCCGGTTCTCGCCCGGTTCTCGCCCGAAGGGGGGAGTGTCCCCCTGTCTGCCTACGGCAGACAGGGAAGGGGCATGCCCCTTCCGCGCCCTGGCGCCTTCGCTGTTTAGCGCCCTCGCTATTTAGCTCTCTCGCACCCTTCACGCAAGACCATCATACTACCGCCACGGCGCCCTGTCAAGCGGGAATGCGATATTTTTTCGATTTTCCCAGCCGGCTAACGTTATTGTTTTTCTTTAAATTATTAACTTGGTTAAATGAAAAGTTCAATGCACCCCCCGAAACGGTTTTTTGAAACCGGTCGGAATCCGCATGAAACAAAGAGAAAAA
>JAISXZ010000156.1 GCA_031270275.1 Eubacteriales Family XIII. Incertae Sedis bacterium
TGGCGGCTTGCGAGGCGCAAAACGCAGGCGAACCCGTAGGTTCGGCGAGGCTTTGCAACGAAGCAAGGCGTCAAAATAGCCGCCAAGACGCGCAATGTTTAGTCGGTGGAGCAATAATACAAGGAGGGTCTTATCGCATGAGAGAGGTTGTAATCGCAAGCGCGGCGCGCACGCCCATCGGCAGTTTTGGAGGCTCGCTCAAGGACATACCGGCGGCGAAGCTGGGGGGATTGGCGATAGCCGAGGCGGTCAGGAGGGCCGGCGTCGAGCCGGCGGCCGTCGACGAGGTCATCTTTGGGAACGTGCTTCAGGGCGGGCTCGGCCAGAATGTCGCCAGGCAGGCGTCCATAGCGGCGGGGCTGCCCATCGAGGTGCCGTCCATGACGCTGAACAAGGTCTGCGGCTCGGGCCTGCGGACCGTGGCGCTGGCCGCGCAGGTCATCAGGGCCGGCGACGCCGACATCGTAGTGGCGGGCGGCACGGAGAACATGAGCGCGTCGGGCTATGTGGCCCCCGCCGCCAGATGGGGCGCCAGGATGGGCGACGCAAAGCTTGTGGACATGATGGTGAACGACGGCCTTACCGACGCCTTCAACGGATATCACATGGGCGTGACCGCAGAGAACATCTGCGAGCAGTGGAAGCTCACGAGGGAGGAGCTCGACAGCCTCTCGGTCGCCTCGCAGGAAAAGGCCGTGGCCGCGATCAAGGCGGGCCGGTTCAAGGACGAGATATTCCCCGTCGCGATACCCCAGAAAAAGGGCGACCCGATCATGTTCGACACGGACGAATACCCCAAGCCCGGCACCACCCTGGAGGGCGTCGCGAAGCTTAGGCCCGCCTTCAAGAGGGAGGGCGGCATAGTCACGGCGGCCAACGCCTCCGGAATCAACGACAGCGCGGCGGCCCTCGTCGTGATGTCGAAGGAAAAGGCCGACGAGCTGGGGATCAAGCCACTCTGCACGATAAAGAGCTACGCCTCCGCAGGCGTCGATCCCAAGATCATGGGCATAGGGCCCGTGCCGGCGACCAGGAAGGCCCTTGCCAAGGCCGGCCTCGCGCTTGGGGATCTCGACCTTATCGAGGCCAACGAGGCGTTTGCGGCCCAGAGCGTCGCGGTCGCCAAGGAGCTGGGCTTCGACCCGGCCAAGGTGAACGTCAACGGCGGCGCCATAGCGCTTGGGCACCCCATAGGGGCCTCGGGCGCGAGGATACTCATAACCCTGATCTATGAGATGCTGAAAAGGGACGCCAAGTACGGCCTGGCGACCCTTTGCATAGGCGGCGGCCAGGGGACCGCGCTCATAGTCGAGGCATAGCGGCGGCATGCCCTAGAATGCAGCATAAGTCCAGCCTTGCCGAGGGAAGGGCTGCCCAGGCAGGGCTGCGATTTTTTGTGGAGGAGGACAATTGGCAAAGAGGATTTTTTTGGTCACAGTCTCCGTAGCGATGGCGCTGACGCTGCTCTCGTCCTGCGCTATGCTTGCGCGGCTCGTCGGCCTTAGGCCGCCGGCCGGCGAGGCCACGGCGCCCGCAGAGCGGCCGCAGAGCGCCGTGGCCCTTGCCTATCCGGCGCCCTTCGCCGAATACGACGACTACGTCTATTCCGACGCGCCCTCGATCCCGGACTACGCGGTCGCCGCAGGGCTGGCGAATGTCTACAACCTGATGCAGTTTTCGCCCGGCGACAGGGACTGGGACACCAGCTTCGGCTACTGGCATTCCGGAAACGAGCTGTCCGACGAAAGCATCCGGCTGATCGAGCAGAATGGCTTCGCCGTCTCGGACAGATACTCATACCGGGAGTTCTTCCAGATATACGAAAGCAACAGGTATGAGTACGTGCCCAATTTCATCACGACCGACTCGGCGACGCATACATTCCACCTGATGTTCGACTACGTGCTCAAGGATCTGGAGCAGAACATGCTGCACGGCATCCTGACACAGCTGAGCAATGGCATGGCCGCCGCGTCATACGCGCAGTACAGGGAGCTTGCGGGCACGCCGTTTGAGACGGCCGCCCTGCGCAACACCGCTTTTTTCAGCGTGGGAAGCAGCCTGCTTGACGGCGGCTTCGCCGTTCCGGCGGAGGCTGCGGGCGTCGTGTCCCAGGAGCTGGCGCTTATAGAGGCCCAGTGGGGCATAGCCGCGTCGCCCGTCATCAACCTCGGCGCCGACCTCGACGGCGACGGCGCGTACCTGGCCGACTATACCCAGTACATCGCACGCAGCCACTACAACCAGACGGAGCAGCTGCAGGCCTACTTCAAGGCGATGATGTGGTATGGGCAGATGACCTTCCGCTCGAGCCATGAGGACGAGGTCAGATCCGCGCTGCTGCAGACCTCGGCCCTGATGGACGCCGGGCTGGCGGATCTGTGGGCGAATATCTTCGAGCCGACCAACTTCTTTGTCGGCGAGTGCGACGACATAACGTACTACCAGTACGCCGAGGCGCTGAATGGCCTGCAAGGGGCGGATCTTGCGCTGAATGGCCTGCAGGCGGCGGACCTTGGCTCCCTCGCGCAGATAGCCGACGAGGCCTTTTTTGCCGAGGCGCTGGCCGCCATCAGGCGGATGGGGCCGCCCCAGATCAACTCCGTGCCGATATATGAGGACCAGGACAGGGACGACGCGCTCACGGGCTACCGCTTCATGGGCCAGCGCTTCACGCTGGACGCCTACATATTCCAAAACCTGATAGACCGCGCCGTGGAAGGCAGGATGCTGCCCGCTTCCCTGGACATCCCGGCGGCGTTCGGATCGGAGGCGGCCCTCGATCTGCTGGCCGGCGAGACGGCGCCGTATCCGGACTACCCGAAACAGATGGCGAAGCTGCGGACGAAAATCTCCGAAATCCCCCAGGGCGCATGGACGTCGAATCTGTACTGGTCGTGGATGTACATGCTCCTTCCCTATACGGACGCGACGGACGAGGCGGGCTACCCGATGTTCATGCGGAATCCCGCGTGGACGCAGAAGGAGCTGAACTCCTTCCAGGGCAGCTGGACCGAGCTGAAGCACGACACGCTGCTCTACGCGAAGGCGGCGATGGCCGAGATGGGCGGCGGCGGCGAACCGCCCGCGCCGCCCGACGACAGGGGCTATGTCGAGCCCAGCCCCGTCGTGTTCGGCAGGCTCGCCGCGCTCGTCAAGCAGACCCAGGACGGGCTGCGGCAGCGGGGGCTCCTGACTTCGGATGCGGACGAGGCGCTGGGCGTGCTGCACAGCCTTTCCGAGCGTCTGGCCGAGATCGCGGAAAAGGAGCTGGCGAACGCGCAGCTTTCGGACAGCGACTATGAGTTTATACGGACCTACGGCGGCGAACTGGAGCATATCTGGGATACGGCAAAGCAGTATGAGCTCTCGCAGACGGTCGATGCGTATTCGGGCGAGATGGTAGGCGGGGACACGTTCGACTCGCTCACGGGATACTATCTGCAGCAGCACCCCTGCGGCGTGGTCGCGGACGTGGCGACCGATCCGAACGGCCTGGCCCTCGAGGAGGGCACGGGCTTCGCCAAGACCGCCATAACCGTTTGTCTAAATTGGCTCCGAACTGCGCCCTTTCCTTTGCCTCCTGAATATATTATAGCATACTCGCGTGAGTATGTCAATAGCTTTTAGAAAAGGGGGCGATCAGGATTGGGCGGGCGGGTGTTCGGAGAGAAACTGTTCCATGGATCTGCGGAATATCCCCGCAGTTGTTGCCCCGTTTTGTACCGTTGCCGCCTTGAAGTCCGATACGAGCTGCTTCGGCAGATCAGCGTATATACGGGCATAAACCTTCTCATTATAACGCCGCTTTACGGCGGTTGATGTGACGGTTTTACGTTTTGGCTTTTCTGTGTTTGGCATTGCGTTTCCCTCCTTTTTTTCATTGTAACATATTCGTGTGAGTATGTCAATGGGATGTCTGAAAATATTTTTGCCATCAGCTCTCGTGGCGATGTCAGGCTTCCGGGGCAATAAAAAAAGCCCCCCGGCTCCGGGGTCGGAGCTGGGGGATGTCTGCTGTCGGGCCGCCGTCGCTGCCGGCGGCCCGATCAGTCCGGGGTTCTTTTCCCATTTGGGTTTTGCAGCGTTGAGGGCTTTGCGGCCGAGCCAGCCCCGCAGCCTCATCGGGATTGTGCGGATCGAAATCCCGGCCACCTCACGACATGGCCGCCGCCAGCTTGGCGATCAGCGGGTCGCCGTAGGCATAGGCCGCCATGTAGGCCATCGTCCCGTCCTCCAGCCCCGCGCGGGACTGCACGAAGGACCGCATGGCCGCTATCCCCTCCGGGGGCGGGCCGCCTTTGGCCGTGCCGACGGCCGCCGCCAGCTTCGCCGCCAGCGCGGCGCCGTGC
>JAISXZ010000037.1 GCA_031270275.1 Eubacteriales Family XIII. Incertae Sedis bacterium
GGGCGGGCTTTCCACGCGCAGCCTCGGCATAGCGGAGTTCCGCGATCCCTTCATAGAGTACGTGATAGCGGCCTTCTGCCTTCTTTCGTCTATAAACTTCATCAACTACAGGGAGCTTCTGGCCCGCAGATGGAGGAACTTCTTCAGGGACCCGGAGCTGCGCGCCTTCGTCGGGACCATAGCCGCCTGCACGGCCTTCATAGGCGCGTCGCTGTGGCTCTCGGGCGGCTACGCCTCCGCCCATGACAGCTTCAAGCAGGCTTTTCTGCAGGTCTCCGCGCTGGTATCCACCTCGGGCTACGTAACGGCCGACTTCTCGCTCTGGCCCTCGGCCTGCCAGTGGCTGATCCTGATCCTGATCATGGTCGGGGGCTGCTCCTCGTCCACCGCCGGCGGCCTTAAGATCATACGCGTCCAGATCATGCTCAGGCTTATGCTGAGGAACGTCTACAAGCGGCTGCACCCCCGCGCCGTCGTCGCCGTGAAGCTGGGCGGGAAGGCGGTTTCGGCGGAGACGGCCTCCAACGTGAGCGCCTTCCTGCTCACCTACTTCGCCATATTCGTCCTGGGGACCTTCGTCCTCGCGGCGATGGACGGCAAGGACATGCTGACCTCGCTCAGCGCCGCGGCCGCCGCCCTGTCCAACAACAGCGTGGGCTTTGGGCAGATCGGGCATCTCGGGACCTTCGGCGTGTTCTCCGCGCCGGCGCGCGTGTTCCTGGCGCTGCTGATGATAGTCGGGCGGCTGGAGATATTCACGGTGCTTATACTGTTCACCCCGGCCTACTGGCGCATGGGCAGAGGCTAATGTTACTACTCACACGCCACGCCATTTTTGCCCATCTCGGAACCTGGCTGCGATTATTGGCTTCCTCACGTACCAGGCAGTACGCTCCGGGAGCCAAAATCGCCCCCAGAACCCAATCTGGACAAAACTGACGCGGCGTGTGAGTAGTCTCGATTTAAGTGGGTGAGCAGCCAATCACGACGCTAGCGCCTTTTCTCTTCCTCCACCACGAAATTCACCTCTTTGCTGTATAGGTCCACGGAGGCGACCCTGATCCTGACCGGATCGCCCAGGGCCCAGGCCTTCTTCGTCCTTTCCCCGATCAGCCTGTACTTTTCGGGCTCGAACACGTAGTAGTCGTCCGCCAGGCTTTCCACGTGCACAAGCCCCTCTACGGTGTTCGCCAGCTCGGCGAAAAAGCCGAACGACGTGACGCCGCTGATGACCGCATCCTCGACCTCGCCTATGTGGTAGCTCATGTACTCGGCCTTCTTCATCTTTTCGACGTCGCGCTC
Source organism: Eubacteriales Family XIII. Incertae Sedis bacterium (assembly GCA_031270275.1). GTDB lineage: Bacteria > Bacillota > Clostridia > Peptostreptococcales > Anaerovoracaceae > JAISXZ01. Next base: position 1,303 of record JAISXZ010000037.1, read on the forward strand.
GAGCTCCAGTATCTTGCGCTCCATCTCCGAGGAGCGCTCCGCCGCGTGCTCCGCCTTGGCCTCCAGGTCGCCGCGCCTTTCGTCGGATATCGCCCCGCGAAGGCTTTCCTTTATTATGCGGTGTATGACGAGATCCGGGTAGCGGCGTATGGGCGACGTGAAATGGCAGTAGTATTTGACAGCAAGGCCGAAATGCCCGTCGCAGCCCGTCCCGTAGAAGGCCTTCTTCATGGAGCGCAGCATCACCGTGTTCACGACGTTCTCTTCGGGCCGGCCCCTGATCTTCTCCAGTAGGCGGTTGAAGGCCGCAGGCCTCGGGTTCTCGGCGGCGCAGTCCAGCGAAAGGCCGAAGCCGCCCAGGAACTTGTCGAATTCATGCAGCTTGTCGGCGTCGGGCTTCTGGTGTATGCGGTATATGAAGGGGAGCTCCCTGCCGCAGAAATCCTCCGCCACCGTCTCGTTCGCGAGCAGCATGAACTCCTCTATGAGCCTGTTCGCCGTGCGCCTTTCGGCGACGGAGACCTGGACAGGTATCCCCTCCTCGTTCAGCTTGATGACGGCCTCGTCGAGATCGAAGTCGATGCTGCCCCTCGCGTCCCGCTTCTTTCGCAGTATCTCCGCCAGCTCGGCCATGGCGAGCAGATCCTCGTATATGCCGCTGTACTTCTCCATGAGGGCGGGATCGCCCTTCTCCAGCAGCTCGGATATGTCGGTGTAGACGAGCCTGGCCCGCGAGCGTATGACGCTCTCGTATATCTCGTGCCTCTGGACCTCGCCGTCCGCGCCCACGAGCATGTCTATCGAGAGCGTCAGCCTGTCCACGCCCTCGTTCAGGCTGCATATGCCGTTTGACAGGGATTCGGGCAGCATCGGCGCCACCTGATCCAGCAGATAGACGCTGGCGCCGCGCTTCAGCGCCTCGCCGTCCAGCGCGCCGCCCTCCCTCACGTAATGGCTGACGTCCGCTATGTGCACGCCCAGAAGGTAGCCGCCCTCCGTCCGCCGTATCGAGACGGCGTCGTCGAAGTCCTTGGAGTCCATGCCGTCTATGGTGACGACGCTTTCGCCCCTCAGGTCGCGGCGCCCGTCCGCGGCCCCTTCGGGGGGGCCGGCGGCTACGGCGCCGGCCTCCGCCAGGACCGCCGGGGGGAACTCCTTCGTCAGCCCAGCGCCCCTCAGCATGGCGAGTATGTCGCCGCCGGGCTCGCCCGCCCTCGCTACGATCTCCTCGACCCTGCCCTCCGCGCTGTTCTCGGGGCCGGGGTACTTGACGATCTCCACGACCACCTTGTCGCCCGGCTCCGCGCCGCCGCAGTCGCTCCGGCCTATGAATATCTCGGCCTGCTCGTTCCTGTCGTCCGGGGTCACTATGCCGTAGCGCCGGTTCCATTCAAAGGTGCCCACGACGCGCGAGACGGCCCGCTCGAGTATCTCGGCTATACGGCCCTCGCGCCGCTGCGGGCGCGTCTCGTCGCCGGCCTTGGCCGCCGGCCCGCGCCTGCCGCCGTTCCCCGAGGACGTGAACAGGGTGGCCCGCACCCTGTCGCCGTTCATGGCCCCCTCCATGCGCGAGGCCGGGATAAAGACGTCGCCCCCCTCCTGCTCCTCCTGGATCACGAAGCCGAAGCCCCTGCGGGTCTTCTGAAGCACGCCTATGACGCTCTGCTCCGCCTTAGGCGCGCCGGCCTTCGCGCCCCTGCCGGCGGCGTTCGCGCGCCCCTGCCGCCTGTCCTTCGCCCCGGCGCCGGCGCCGGGCCTGTTTTTCGCGCCGGGCCTGTCTTTCGCCCCGGCTGCGGGCCTGTCCTTCGCTCCGGGCCTGTTTTTCGCCCCGGCGCCTGCGCCGGGCCTGTTTTTCGCGCCGGGCCTTTTGCCGCCCCCGCCTTTCCTGTTTGCCTTCATCATTTGATCCTCCAAGGATAGATATTAGCATACGAGCGGCGCAAAAGCAAGCTGTTTCGCCTCCGGCGTTGCGCTCCCTCGCCCATCCGTGGTATAATAGCCACAGATCGGCTATTATACCCGTTTTTAATGCCCTCCGCTTCGCGGAGATGGCAGATACCATAAACGGCTTCGCTGCGCTCCGCGTTTATGGTATAATCAGAGGGTTAAAAGACGCCGGTTGCACGCCGCACGGCTTTGCGCCACGCGGCAATCTGGAGGGAATTTGATGAAGATCTCCGTGTGCTGGATCGCGAAGAACGAGGAGACGCACATAGCCCGCGCCATAAACAGCATGAAGGGCTTCGTCGATGAGATGATAGTCGTGGACACGGGCTCGTCCGACGGGACCGTCGAGGTTGCGCGGGCCCTGGGCGCGAAAATCGGCTATTTCGAGTGGGACAACGACTTTGCCGCCGCGAGGAACTACGCGATGTCGCTGGCGACGGGCGACGTGCTCATGTGCCCCGACGCCGACATGTGGTACGACCCGCCCTTCGGCCAGGCGCACAGGGACGCCATAGAGAAAGCCCTGAGCCAGCCGAAGGCGGAGGCCGTCATCGCGAAGCTCATAGACATAGAGGGCTCGACCGGGGTCGTGATAAACGAGGCCCACATAACGGTGGCCTACCGGCGCAGCCCGAACATGAAGTACTTCGGCGCCATACACGAGCAGATGCTGCATCTCGACGGAAGCTTCCTGCGCATGGTCAACACGAAGGCCTTCGCCATACACCACTCGGGCTATTCGGCCGCATCCATCAAGGAAAAGACCTCGCGTAACGTCTCCATGCTGCTAGAGGCGGCCAAGAAGGAAGAAGCGGAGATGGGCGGCGCGCACAGGCCGCTGACCGACTTCTACCTGATGCGCGAGAACGTCTTCCACGGCAGCCGCGACGAGGCCGTGCGGGCCTTCCTGGCGCTGCACAAAAGCCGCTCCGCCCTCGAGGACGTGCTCGCCTACGAGGTCATAGCCACCTCGTACTACTACCTCGCCATGCAGGCCGCCGCAGCCGGCAGGCGCAAGGTCAGCAGGCTGGACATACATAAGAACCTCGTGGAGGACATGAAAAGGCGCTTCCCCCGATACGCCGGGGCAAAGACCTTCGATCTCGTGTACCAGGTGAATTTCGACCTGAAAAGCGACGTGTTCATCCGGGGCTTCGACGAGGCCCTCGCCGGCTTCGACCGCAGCTCCCCCGTGAACGACAGCGACTCCCTCCGCTCGTTCAGCGCGCTGTGCGTGAAGGCGGCCTCGATATGCTGGAACAAGGGGCTGCTCGAAAAGGCGTTCGAGTACTGCGTGGCGAGGTTCAAATGCTCCGACGCCTTCAGCGCCGAGGCCTTCGCGATACTGCTTTCCTGCATAAAGGGCCAGCCCGAATCGGAGATAATAGTCTTCCTGAACAGCATATTCGACCAGAACAACCCCGTACACGCCCACACGCTCACGGAGGGGCTGCAGCACGAGGGCTTCCAGACGGTTTTCAGCTACTACGTCATGAAGCAGCTGGAGCGCGGCGTCGCGGCGACCAAGCATCTGCTGCAGCTGCTCATACTCAACGGGAGCTACGAGGACGCGATAGGGCGCGTGGCGGCCATGGACAGGAACGACGAGCCCGGCATGGCGGCCGACATCGTGTTCTTCGCCATATTCTGCTCCGGCGACAGGGGCCTAATGGAGCGGCACGGGGATCTGCTGAGCGAGGGCGGCCGCGAGCTGCTGGAATGCCATTTCGACGGCGGCCCCGCCCCCGACGGCCAGCGCTACGGCCTGGACGCCGTTTCCGACATGTTCGGCGCCGTGGCGTTCATGGCGGGGCTCGACAGGGCCAACGAGCTGCTCAGGCTCTTTTCCGCCTCGCCGAGGCTCTGCTTTGCCGTGGAGTCGAAATACCTCATCGAAAACGCGCTGTACCCGGATGTCATCCACTCCCTCTACCGAGTCGGCCTTGACGACGACCCCGACGCCCTGGACACGCTGCTCACGGCGCTCGTCCGCTCGGGCAGCTACGACAGCGCCCTTGCGAAAATCAAGGGAAGGCTGTCCTCCTGCCAGCTGGATCACGGGCTTCTCAACCATCTCCTGGATCTGGCGGAATGCGGGGACGCGCGCGTCGCCGGGGAGGCGCGGCCTCTCTACGACAGATACATGTATCTGTACGACGAATACATAGACATGAACGACGTGCTCATGACGGGCCTGGTCTTCGACCGCTACAGGAAGCGTGACAGAAGAATGTTCGCGGAGATGGGCATGGACGGGCTCGCGTCCGCGATAAACGCCGACGGCATGCTGACGGATCACATGCTGTACCTGATGACCATAGAGCAGGCGGCGCGCATATACGAGAAGGAGAGGATGGAGATGATGGCGCTGCACTGCCATATGCGGCTCTGCGCCTGCGGCTACAAGCCGAAGGACACCATCGGGCATATGTCGCGCCTTGCTAAGAAGCTGGACAACAGGGAGCTCTCGCGCCAGCTCGCGGAGAAGGCCGAAGGCATGAAGGACGGCCCGGTCGACAGGCCCATCGGCAGGCCGCCGTTCCTGCCGTAGGCCGCCTGTAGGGTGCTGACGCCTTACTGTTCAGGGGCAGTCAGTCCGCGAGGGCGGGGAAGGGGGCCGCGCCCCCGCTGACTTGGAGCGAAACGGCTGCATTTCCCGATTTCGCGAACAAAGACTTTGGTGGGCTTG
>JAISXZ010000070.1 GCA_031270275.1 Eubacteriales Family XIII. Incertae Sedis bacterium
TCCGACGTCATATCGCGGAAGATCAAGGCAGACAGAGGCACAATCGAACAGATCCAGGATGCATTTGAACGGAAGGAGGCAGCGCAGATGACATACGCCTTGGAGAAAGCAATAGACGAGCTCGAACGGCGCGGCACGCGCAAGGGCAGACGCGAGGGCAGGCTGGAGGGCGAACGCAAGGGCAAGCTGGAGGGCAGGCTGGAGGGCAAGCTGGAGGGCAAGCTGGAAGGCAGGCTAGAGGGCAAGCTGGAAACGGCCATGGCGATGCTTGGTGACGGCCTGCCGCTCGAAACGGCGTCCAAATACACGGGCATCCCTGCGGACGAGCTTGCGCGGAGCCTGGGAAAAAGCGAATCGTGACAGCATAGAAATTTGCCCTGCGTCGCGCAAGGGCCTTTCCTCCGCGCCTTTGCGGTATTCCTCCTGCATGGCGGTCGCCGTGCCGAATTCGTCGATCCGGTACGGCGACACCGTGGATGTCAGGTCGCCCAAGTGCTGATAGAGACACGCAATCCAGTACAGTATGTCGTTGGACAGGATTTTTTCAGTAAACCGTACCCCATGTCAAGTACAAATTTTAAGTGATCGCAATGACATGCGCCATGCCGCCATTGCGTGTCGTTTTCATCCGTCAATGCTGTCTTTCGGCGGCGGGAACGGCAACGGATACTTGCCCGTCGTGACATATCTGTAGTATTCGGCAGGCCAGATTTCGGCCGCCGTCGTCCGCGCGCCTTGCGTAGAGCACCCCCAATTCGCGATAGTCCTTGAGCAGTAAGCCCGCCCCACAAAAAACATCCAATCTGCGCTCTTTCCCTTGACGATTCTTCATTTGTAATGTATATTTAATATGTGCCAATATACATGAGGAAAAACACAAATATACATGCGTAATGTGCATGATCCCAAGAGGTGGAACGCTATGCCAGGGAAAAACGTGCTTGTCAATCTGACGAACGGCCTTATGGAGATAGACGAAAACTCCTGCGTGAGCTTCATGGACTTTTTTGCTGAAAGCCTGACGGGCGTCAGCAGGGAGTCGGCGCTCAAAAGGGATTTCAGGGAGGTCTTCGAGGGCCTGGATCTGCCGGAGGACGTGCTTGTGGACGCCTCGATAAACGGCAAGTCCCTGCTTTTCTGCGGGTACCGCGTGGAGGGGGGCAGGCGGATAGTGATGATCCAGGACAATTCCGAGATAATCAAGATGGCCGACGTCTTCGAAAGCGCCAAATCGGTCGCCGAGGACATGGACACGATATTCGAGGGCTCTTTCGACGGCCTGCTTGTCACCGACGGCGAGGGCAATGTGCTCATGGTCAACAAGTCCTACGAGCGCGTCACCGGCCTGAAGAAGGAGGAAATGATAGGCCGGAACATGAAAAACATGCTGAACCCGCAGTACATGAAGAATTCGGTCATACTCCTGGCCATAGAGGAGAGGCAGCCCGTGTCCCTGCAGCATTTCACGAAGCACGGCAGGAGCATCATCGTCACAGGGGTCCCCGTCTTTGGGGCGGACGGGGCGATAACGAAGGTCGTGGCGAACGCGAGGGACATATCCGAGATATACGAGCTGCGGCAGGAGCTGATAAAGAGCCGGGAGATGGAGAAGATATACTGGCGGCAGCTGCAGGGCAAGGACGACTTCACGCGCGGCGACGGCATAGTGATAGTCAGCGAGGTTATGCGCAGCACCTACGCGCTGGCGGGCAAGCTGAGCAATTTCAACACCACGGTCATGATACTGGGGGAGTCCGGCGTGGGGAAGGAGGAGCTGGCCAAGTACATACACGAGAACAGCCCGAGGCGCAAGGGGCCCTTCATAACGGTCAACTGCGGCGCGATACCCGAGACGCTGCTGGAATCCGAGCTTTTCGGCTACAACAGGGGCGCGTTCACAGGGGCGCTCGACGAGGGCAAGCAGGGGCTTTTCGAGGCCGCCGAGGACGGCACCATCCTGCTTGACGAGATCGCGGAGATGCCGCTGTCGCTCCAGGTGAAGCTTTTGCGGGTGCTGGAGACCGGCGCGCTCACGCGCATAGGCGCCACCAAGCCCATACCCCTGAACATGCGCATCCTGACGGCCACGAACAAGAACCTGGTCGATGAGGTCAACAACAGGACGTTCAGGAAGGACCTTTTCTACCGCCTGAACGTGATCCAGATAAAGATACCGCCGCTGAGGGAGAGAAAGGACGACATAGCCCCGCTCGCGTTCAACTTCCTCAAAAAATTCAACACCAAGTACGAGCAGGACAAGAAGCTCACCTACGACGTGATAAAGGAGATGGAGGAGCATCCCTGGCCGGGCAACATCAGGGAGCTGAAGAACACCGTCGAGCGCATGGTCGTGCTGCGCAACAACGAGTATCTGCAGATACTCGATCTGCCGTGGTACTGCGAAAACACGCCCGAGGGGGATCTGGAGGGGGACAGATCACTCGCCAAGGCGGTCGGCGACTTCGAGCGCAAGATACTTCTGGAGACCCTGAGAAGGCACAGATCGACGCGGAAGGCCGCCGAGGCGCTGAAGGTTGATCAGGCGACCATAGTGCGAAAAATGAAAAAATACGGCATCGACAGCGGAGTCTACGCGGCCGCCCTCGACGGCTGATCCTGTCCCGCGCCAAGCAATTATTAGTTGTCATATATGATAAAAAGGCCTTTCGATGGGGCCTGATGACTATCTGCGCCATTCGATGCACATCTGCATCATGGGGCGCGTTTTTTCTCCCCGCCCCGTTGAAAAACAGGCGCGCGGGCGTTGGCATTATTCTTGCTCTCTAAAAGTGGTGTACATTCGGCGGGCCGGCGGCCTGTCGCCTCCGCAAGAGCCCTGTCCCGCTTCATGGCGGCGGGACAAACCTAGGGCGGGGGGCGGCGGACCAGGCCAAAACAGCGGTCAGGATCGTTCTGACAGTCTCCGCGCGGCGTGGGGCGAGCCTGAAAAAGTGCAAAAAAGCCGCGCGGGCGTAAGCCTTGGCGAGGAGAGAGTGATTTGTAATGGAACAGAAGACGGAAAGTTCAAAAGCCGTCCTTGGGAGGCTTTTGGAGAGGCACTACCAGGAGGCTCTTGACGAGAAGGCGAAAGGGGGCCTTGTGGCCTGGGCCACATCCATTTCTCCGCAGGAGCTGCTCGAGACCATGGACATCAAGGTCGTCTATCCCGAGAACCACGCGGCGGCCATAGGCGCGAGGAAGCAGGCTGAATCCTTCATAGAGCACTCGGAGGGCAACGGGTACTCCGTGGATATCTGCTCCTACGCCAGGGTGAACCTCGGCTACATGGAGATACAGGAAAGCGCCGCAGGCAACATCCCGCTGCCGGATCTCATCTTCTGCTGCAGCAACATCTGCAATACCGTCATCAAGTGGTACGAGAACATCGCGAACGAGCTCGGCATACCCATGATCCTGTTCGACATGCCCTTCAACCACACCTACGACGTGTCCGACGAAAGCACGACCTATATAAGGCGGCAGCTCGAGGAGGCCATAAAGACGCTGGAGGCGCTGAAGGGCAAGAAGTTCGACTACGACAGGCTGAAGGAGGTCATGAAGATATCGACCGAGACGGCAAGGAGCTGGAAGGCCGCGACCATGCTCGCGACCGCGAAACCCTCGCCGCTGAACGGCTTCGACCTTTTCAACTACATGGCCATGATCGTCTGTATGCGGGGGAAGCAGGAGGGCCTCGACCTTTTCAACCTCTGGAAGGGCGAGCTGGAGGAAAAGGCCAGGCTGGGCCTAGGCCCCTGGAAGGACGCCGAGGAGCAGTACAGGGTCATGTGGGACGGCATCGCGTGCTGGCCCTACCTCTCGGACACGTACAAGGTCCTGAAAAAATACGGCATCAACATGGTCACATCCACCTATCCCGACTCCTGGACCGTCATCTACGACGCGGGCGACCTCGATTCCATGGCGAGGGCCTACAGCTCCAACTACGTGAACCGCAACCTCGATTTCGGCGTTGACAACATAGCCAAGATCGTGGAGGACTTCTCCCTTGACGGCATCGTCTACCATTCAAACCGCAGCTGCAAGTTCATGGATTTCAGGCAATTCGAGGTCCAGCGCCGCGTCGAGGCGAGGACGGGCGTCCCCTCGGTCATATTCGACGGCGACCAGACGGACCCCAGGGCCTTCTCGCTGGCGCAGTACGAGATGCGGATACAAACGCTGATGGAGATGATGCGGGAAAGAAAGGAGGGGGGACAGTGATGATCATAGACGAGCTGGCCGGCATAGCCCACGATCCGCGAAAGTCGGTCGATGAGCATATCGCGAGGACAGGGAAAAAGGCCATAGGCTGCTTCCCCGTCTATTCGCCGGAGGAACTGGTGTACGCGGCGGGCATGCTGCCCGTCGGCATGTGGGGCGGGCAGACGGACATATCCAAGGCGACGCAGTACCTCCAGAGCTTCTGCTGCTCCATAATGAAGGCGAACCTCGAGAACGGCCTGAACGGCGTCTACGACGCGCTGTCCATGGCCATAATCCCCACTTTCTGCGACACGCTGAAGTGCATGGGCGAGGTCTGGAAGACGGCCGTGCCGAAGCCCGAATGCTTCACCTTCGTGTTCCCCCAGAACAGGAAGCTGGAGGCCGGCGTCGACTTCATGCGCTCCGAGCTCGAAAGGCTCAGGGCGAGGCTCGAAGGCATCTCGGGCGCGAAGATCGGCGACGGGGACATAGAGCGCGCCATAGCGGTCTACGACGAGTACAGGGCCGCGGCGCGCGACTTCGTCAAGACATCCCCGAGCTACCCGCTGACAGTGAACGCCCGCGTGAGGCACAATGTTCTCAAGGCGGCCTTCTTCATGGACAAGGCGGAGTATGCCGCGAAGCTCAGGGCGGCCACGGCGGAGCTTAAGGCCCTGCCGCCCGAGGACGGGGGATCGAGGGGCGTCGTGCTGACCGGCCTGCTCGCGGAGCCGGACGGCTTCCTGGATCTGTTCGCCGACAGCCGCCTGCACGTCGCCGCCGACGATCTCGTCCAGGAGAGCAAGCAGTTCAGGGTGGACGCGCCCAAGGAAGGGGCCTCCCCGCTGGACCGCCTGGCGAGGCGGCTCTCCGACATGGACGGCTGCTCCCTGCTCTACGACAGCGCGAGGACGCGCGGGCAGAAGATACTCGGCATGGTAAAGGACACGGGGGCCGCGGGCGTGGTCGTCTGCATGATGAAGTTCTGCGATCCGGAGGAGTTCGACTATCCCATATACAAGAAGGAGCTGGAGAAGGCCGGCGTCCCGCTGCTTTACCTAGAGATCGAGCAGAAGATGGATTCCGCGGAGCAGCTGAGGACAAGGATACAGACTTTCGCAGAGATGTTAGGGGCTTGAGCTGCCCTGATTAAGCGGAAGCCGCCCGGCGGACACGCCATTTTTGCCCATCTCGGAACCTGGCTTCGATTATTGGCTTCCTCACGTAGCTTCGAGTACGCTCCGGGAGCCAAAATCGCCCCCAGAACCCGATCTGGACAAAACTGACGCGTCCGCCGAGCGCCCTTGATTGAATGGGAAACCATGCGGCAATAATATGGAGGCTAAATGTATCTTGGGATTGACATCGGCTCCGCCTCGTCGAAGGCCGTCATCGTCGACGGGGGCCTGAATATACGGGCCTCGTGCGTAAGGGACTCGGGCATAGGCAGCGACGGGTCCGAGACCGTGGTCGCGGAGGCCCTCGGGGAGGCGGGCATAGACAGGGGCGACGTCGCCTGCACGGTCGCCACGGGCTACGGGCGGCTGACATACGGCGGCGCCGACATGCAGGTCGCGGAGCTGAGCTGCCATTCGAAGGGTGTCTACCATGTCATGCCCTCCGCCAGGACCCTCATAGACATAGGCGGGCAGGACGCGAAGATAATCAGGCTCGACGACAAGGGCAGGATCGTGAATTTCGCCATGAACGACAAATGCGCCGCAGGGACAGGGCGCTTTCTGGAGCTGATGGCAAGGGTGCTGGGCGTCGAGGTGGACGGGCTTATGGACATAGCGGAACGCTCCATGAAGGAGGTCAGCATAAGCAACGTCTGCGCCGTGTTCGCGGAGTCCGAGGTCATCTCGCGGCTGTCCGCGGGCGAGTCCCGCGAGGACGTGGCGAGGGGGGCCCACGCGTCCATAGCCCGCAGAATAGCCGGCCTGGCCGCGAGGGTCGGCGTGGAGCCGCTGCTGGCCATGACGGGCGGCGTCGCGAAGAACAGGGACGTCGTCGCCGAGATAGGGAAGGCGATCGGCTGCGAGGTCGCCGTGCCCGAGTCCCCGCAGCTTATGGGCGCCCTGGGCGCGGCCATATACGCGGCGGAAAGGCGCGCCTGAGCGCGCCGCAGGCACGGGGGACGAACAAAAATGGCTTGGCCGTCGCGCCGCAGGCATGGGGGACGGGCAAAAATGGCGTGGCCGTCGCGCCGTCGCGCAAGCGACAGTTCGAATCGAAGCTGCCCAAGGGTCGCGTCAGTTTTGTCCAGATCGGGTTCTGGGGCCGGATTTTGGTCCCGGAGCGTACAAGCGGGTACGTGAGGAGCCGAAATCCGGAACCAGGTTCCGAGATGGGCAAAAATGGCGTGACCATGGGGCAGCAACCTTTAAGGGGAGGAAAAAATGAAAGCGAAAGAGATCAAAAAGGTAGCTGTCGTAGGCGCGGGGACCATGGGCAACCAGATCGCCATGCAGGTGGCAAATTCCGGCTTTGCCGTCGCCTGCTATTCCAGGAGGGAGTCCACGGTGAGCGCCGCCGAAAAATTCGCGGACGGCTGGTACAAGAAGAATGTGGAGAAGGGGAAGGTAAGCGACGCGGACGCGGCGCTGTGGCGCTCGAGGCTTAAGTTCACGAACAGCCTCAGCGAGGCGGTCACGGACGCCGACATCGTGGTAGAGGCCGTCGCCGACGTGCTCGAGACGAAGCGGAAGATACTCGCCGAGATCGACGCCATCACGCCCGACCACGCCATATACGCAAGCAACAGCTCGTATATCGTCAGCTCGAAGTTCGCGGACGCCGTCAAGCGCCCCGAGAACGTCCTCAACGTGCATTTCTTCAACCCCGCCCTGATCATGAAGCTGGTCGAGGTCGTCCAGGGGCCGCACGTCAGCAACGAGACCGTCGAGACCGTTTTCGACTTCGCCGAGGCGATAGGCAAGACCCCCATCCTGGTCAAGAAGGAGATATACGGCTTCGTCGTGAACCGCATCTTCAGCGCCATAACGAAGGAAGCATGCTATCTGCTCGATCAGAAGGTGGCGTCGATAGGCGACATCGACATGGCGGTCAGGAACGGCCTGGGGCATCCCATGGGCCCGCTCCAGCTCCTTGACCTGACGGGCATAGACCTCGAGTACGACGTCCTGATGGAGAAGTACAGGATGACGGGCGACCTCTCGGACAAGCCGAGCCCCGCCATAGTCGAGAGGTACGCGAAGGGCCATTTCGGCAAGAAGTCCAAAAACGGCTTCTACGAGTACGAATAGAGAGGAAGCCAATAATCGCACCCAGGTTCCGAGACGGGCGGGAATCGCACGGCCGCTGCTTGGTGGCTTTCAATCGAGACTAATCGGCGGGCGCGCCAGTTTTGTCCAGGTCGGGTTCTGGGGGCGATTTTGGCTCCCGGAGCGTACTGTAGCTACGTGAGGAAGCTGGAATCCACACCCAGGTTCCGAGACGGGCGGGAATCGCACGGCCGCTGCTTGGCGGCTTTCAATCGAGACTAATCGGCGGGCGCGCCAGTTTTGTCCAGGTCGGGTTCTGGGGGCGATTTTGGCTCCCGGAGCGTACTGTAGCTACGTGAGGAAGCCAATAATCGCACCCAGGTTCCGAGATGGGCAAAAATCGCGTGTCCGCCGATTAGTAACCTTAAAGGAGGTATGAGATGGAGAACGTAGTCATAGTAGCCAGCTGCAGAACGCCGATAGGCACCATAGGGGGCCAGTTCAAAAGCCTTACGTCCCTGGATCTTTCAATCCCCGTCATGCAGGAGCTCGTAAAGAGGGCGGGCATAGACCCCGCGATCATAGCCGACGTGATCTGGGGCTGCAACTACCAGAGGACCTACCTGGAGAACAACCTCGCCAGGGTGGCGGCGGTCAAGGCGGGCCTGCCCGACACCGTGCCGGGCATAACCATACATCGCAACTGCACCTCGTCCATGTCCTCCATACAGCTGGGCTACTACCAGATCAAGGCCGGCGAGGCGGACTGCATAATGGCGGGCGGCGCGGACAGCATGAGCACGGCGCCCCATATGGTCTTCGACGCCAGGTACGGCAAGAAATTCGGGCATCTTGAACTCAGGGACTCCATGTGGGACTCGCTCACGAATCTGGGGGTTGGCCCCGGAATGGGGATGACGGCCGAGAACGTGGCGGAGAAGTGCGGGATCAGCAGGGAGGCCCAGGACGAGCTCGCGCTGCTGAGCCAGCAGAGGGCTGTGGCCGCGATAGACGCCGGCAGGTTCAAGGAGGAGATCGTGCCGATATCCATAAAGAGCAGGAAGGGCGAGACCGTCTATGACACGGACGAGTACCCCAAGCGTGACGTGACCCTGGAATCGCTCGCAAAGCTCAAGCCGACCTTCAAGGAAGGCGGCACGGTCACGGCCGGCAACGCCTCGGGCATGAACGACGGCGCGTCCGGCGTCATCCTGATGTCGGAGTCCAAGGCCAAGGAGCTGGGCATAAAGCCGCTCGCGAAGATACTGTCCGTCGCGACGACGGGCATCGCCCCAGAGATCATGGGGCTCGGCCCCGTGGGGGCGGCCAAGGCGGCGCTGGGCAAGGCTGGGCTGGAGCTCAAGGACATCGGCCTGGTCGAGCTGAACGAGGCTTTTGCGGCCCAGTACCTCGGCTGCGAGAAGGAGATGGGCCTCGACAGATCCATCACGAACGTGAACGGCAGCGGCATATCGATGGGGCATCCTGTGGGCGCGACGGGGAGCAGGATCACGCTGCACCTCATAAACGAGATGGCCCGCAGGGGCGTGAAGTACGGGCTCGCCACGCTTTGCGCCGGCGGCGGCATGGGAACTGCAGTAGTCGTTGAAAGGAGTTAGCGATGGCGGAGGAAATAAGGCAGCTGTGCAAGATTGACGATATTACCGCTTTGTACGCCAAGAAGCTCGTAAGCGCCGACGAGGCCGTAAAGACGGTCAAATCCGGCGACACCGTCCACTATGGGCTGTTCTGCGGCATCATACAGGATCTGGACGTGGCCCTGGCGAAGCGCACGGAGGAGCTCGAGAACGTGCTCGTATGCGACACGATATGGGCATACCCGCAGACCCCCGCGATACTGCTGGCGGATCCGGACTCAAAGCATTTCAAGTACATGAGCACGCACATGAGTGCGCTGGACCGCAAGATGAACAAGGAGGGCCGCTGCTGGTTCATCCCCGTCCAGTTCCGCGAGAACACGAAGCTGTGGGCCGAAAACGTCGATTCCATAGACGTCGCCATGCTCCAGGTCGGGCCGATGGACCGCTTCGGGCACTTCAACCTCGGGCCGCAGATCGCCGAGTACTGGGGCATATTCTCGAAGGCCAAGAAGATCATAGTCGAGGTGAACAAGAACCAGCCCCAGATCCACGGCATGCAGAACAGCATACACATATCGCAGGTCGATCTCGTTGTCGAGAGCTCGAACAACAAGCTGCCGAACCTCGTGGCCAAGCCGGCGAGCGAGGTCGAGAAGAAGATAGCGGGGCATATAGTGGAGCGTATTTCCAGCGGCAGCACGCTTCAGCTGGGCATAGGCGGCATGCCGAACTACGTGGGCAGCATGATCAACGAGTCGGACATCAACGATCTGAGCGTCCACACGGAGATGTTCGTGGACGCCTACGTGAAGCTCTACAACGCCGGCAAGATCACGGGGAACAAGAACACGCACAAGGGCAAGATGGTGTTTACCTTCGCCATGGGCTCCCAGGAGGTCTACGACTTCCTCGACAACAACCCGATGGGCTGCTGCGGGCCGGTCGATTACGTGAACGCGCTCGAGGTCATCGCCGCGAACGACAAGGTGATATCGATAAACAGCTGCCTGCAGGTGGATCTGTTCGGCCAGGTGAACTCGGAGTCCGCAGGGCTTCAGCACATAGGCGGGACAGGCGGCCAGCTCGACTACGTCATGGGCGCGTTCAAGTCCCAGGGGGGGCAGAGCTTCCTGTGCACGCCGTCCGTCCGCCAGAACAAGGACGGCAGCCTGGAATCCCTGATCACGCCGAGGCTCCCGGAGGGCTCGATAGTGTCCTCGCCGAGAAGCGCGACGCATTTTGTGGTCACCGAGCACGGCGCTGTGAACCTGAAGGGCAAGTCCACGTGGCAGAGGGCCGAGCTGCTCATATCCATAGCCCACCCCGACTTCCGCGACGGCCTTATCAAGGAAGCGGAAAAGATGGGCATCTGGAAGAACAGCAGCAAGGTCCTGTAGGTACGGCATCAGCCGCGTCCGTTTTAGTAGTTACCAACAAGAAGGGAATGGAGGGATTACCATGAAATTTGCAGACTACAAAAGCTATCTCAGCCCCGCGCTCGCCAAGACGACGGATCTGGTCATCAAAAGCGGGAGTGGCTGCTATCTGACGGCGGAGAACGGGGACAAGTATCTCGACTTTGTGCAGGGCATAGCGGTCAACGCGCTGGGCCATTGCCATCCGCGGATCGTGGAGGCGATAAAGGGCCAGGCGGAAAAGCTGATCGACGCCTCGTTCAACCTCGTGAGCTACCCGACGACGCTCGAGTTTGCGCGCAGGCTGGCCGAGCTGACGCCGGGGGATATGAACGTGACATTCTTCAGCAACGGCGGCTCCGAGGCGAACGACGGCGCGATAAAGCTCGCCAAGGCCTACACGGGCCGCCCGGCCGTGATAGCTTTCAGAGGCTCCTTCCACGGAAGGACCATGGGCGCGACGAGCATAACCGGCTCGAACGCCAAGTACAGGAAGCACTACGAGCCCCTGATGGGCGGCGTCTACTTCGCCCCCTACCCGAACCCCTACAGATGGGGCCAGAACGGCGCCGACGATGAGACCTGCTCGAAGGAGGCCCTGAAGGAGCTGCAGATCATCTTCGACCAGCTGATCTCGCCGGAGGACGTGGCGGCCATAATCATAGAGCCGGTGCTCGGCGAGGGCGGCTACGTCGTCCCGCCCAAGAGCTACATACAGAGCCTCCGCAAGATATGCACGGAGAACGGGATACTGCTGATGTTCGACGAGATACAGTCGGGCTACGGCAGGACGGGCAAGATGTTCGCGAGCGAGCATTTCGGCGTCGTGCCCGACATCATGACCCTCGGCAAGG
>JAISXZ010000086.1 GCA_031270275.1 Eubacteriales Family XIII. Incertae Sedis bacterium
ATCGGGTTCTGGGGGCGATTTTGGCTCCCGGAGCGTACTTGAAGCTACGTGAGGAAGCCAATAATCGAAACCAGGTTCCGAGATGGGCAAAAATGGCGTGGCGGGTGAGTAGTAACCTATCTGCGGCTGTCCATCGCCTCGTTTAGGCCCGCCAAATTCCAGGCCGTCCTGCGCCCCGCCGCGCGCTCTATCTTTCGGACCCTTATGCCGCTCTCGGCGGCCTCGCCCCTGTAGGCGGCTATCGCCGCGCATATCGCCGCGATCAGCCTTGGATCCTTGGCCTCCGCCGCTCCGCCTTCCTTCATAGCCCTGCCTCCTGAACCCTGTCTCCTGCCTGGCGCGCTCCCTAGAGCGGGATGTTCCCGTGCTTCTTCGGCGGCAGGGAATGGCGCTTCGACTCCAGCATGTCGAAGGCGCTTATCGCGCGCTGCCGCGACGTGGCGGGCTCTATTATGTCCTCCACGTAGCCCAGCTCCGCAGCCCTGTACGGGTTGCTGAACTTCGCCTCGTACTCCGCCACCTTCTCCCGCCGCTTCTCTATGGGGTCGTCCGCCTCCTTTATCTCGTTCCTGAACACGATATTGGCCGCCCCCTCCGCGCCCATGACCGCGATCTGCGCCGTGGGCCAGGCGAGCACCAGGTCGGCCCCCAGCTCCTTGTTGCACATGCCTATGTACGCGCCGCCGTAGGCCTTGCGCAGTATCATCGTCACCTTGGGCACCGTCGCCTCGCAGAAGGCGTACAGCATCTTCGCGCCGTGCCTTATGATGCCCCCCGTCTCCTGATCAACGCCCGGCAGAAAGCCAGGCACGTCCACAAGCGTCAGCAGCGGTATGTTGAACGCGTCGCAGCGCCGTATGAAGCGTGCGGCCTTGTCGGACGCGTCGATATCAAGGCAGCCCGCCGCGAACTTGGGCTGGTTCGCCGTCACGCCGACGGTATTGCCGTTCAGGCGGATGAAGCAGGTCACGATGTTCCTGGCGTAATGCGGCATCACGTCGTATATCTCCCCATTGTCGGCCAGCCCCCTTATTATCCCGTACACGTCGTAGGCCTTGTTCGGGTTTTCCGGCAGTATGTCGTCGAACTCCGGTATCAGCCTGTTCGGGTCGTCGCCCATGTCCCGCCAGGGCGCCGTTTCGAGGTTGTTCGAGGGCAGATAGCCTATGAGCTCCCTGACGGCCGCCAGCGTCTCGGCGTCGTTCCCGCCCATGAAATGGGCCACGCCGCTGACGGAGTTGTGGGTCATGGCCCCGCCGAGCTTTTCGGCGGATATGTCCTCCCCGGTCACGGTCTTTATGACCTGCGGCCCCGTGATGAACATCTGGCTCGTCCTGTCAACCATGAATATGAAGTCCGTGATCGCGGGCGAATAGACCGCGCCGCCGGCGCAGGGCCCCATTATCACGGATATCTGCGGGATCACGCCCGACGAGATCGTGTTGTTGTAGAATATCTTGCCGAAGCCCGACAGCGCGGCCACGCCCTCCTGTATGCGGGCGCCCCCCGAGTCGTTCAGCCCCACTATGGGCGCCCCCATCTTCAGCGCCATCTCCTGCACCTTGACTATCTTGTTCGCGTGGTATTCGCCGAGCGAGCCCCCCAGCACGGTGAAATCCTGGGCGTAGGCGTACACCAGGCGCCCGTCGACGGTGCCGTAGCCGCTTACCACGCCGTCGCCCGGCGCCCGTTTTTCGTCCATGCCGAAGTTGTGGCATCTGTGCGAGACGAAGACGTCGAGCTCGACGAAGCTCTTTTCGTCGAAAAGGATGTCAAGCCTCTCCCTTGCGGTCAGCTTGCCCTGCCCGTGCTGGGCGTCTATCCTCGCCTGCCCCCCGCCCATGGCCGCCTCGCGCTTAAGCCCGCGCAGATATTCCGTCTTTTCGCTCATCTTTCGCCGCCCTCGTCCTCGCCGCCGTCGCCGCCCTCGTCCACGTCCGCGCCGCCCTCGGCCTCGCCGCTGCCGTCGTCCTCGTAGTCCTCGCCGTCATCGTCCTCGCCGCTGCCGTCGTCCTCGTAGTCCTCGCCGTCCTCGTCTTCGTCGCCGCCGCCCTCGCCCTCGTAGTCCTCGGCCTCGCCGCTGCCGTCGTCCTCGTCGTTCTCGCCCTCGTCCGCGCCGTCACCGCCCTCGCTGTCGTCATCGACCTCCGGCAGCGACAGCAGCATCTCCGTCTCCGCCGCCTCCAGCGCGTTTTTCTCCTTTATGCTCAGCTCCTCGCGCTCTATGCTTTCCAGCAGCCTGTCCAGGCTAAGCTCGCCCGTAAACAGGCCCTCAAACTGCTCGCCGTCCAAGGTCTCGGCCTCGAGCAGCGCGTTCGCTATGACGCCGAGCTCCCTGGAGTATTCCTTCAGTATCTTCTCGGCGGCGGCATACGCCTCCTCTATCAGGCTGCGTATCTCCTCGTCTATTTCGGACGCCATCTCCTCGGAGTAGTTCTTCCTCGTGGAGAAGTCCTTGCCGAGGAACACCTCGTCCGCAGAGCTGTAGTTCACGGGGCCGAGCCTGTCGCTGAAGCCGTATTTCGTCACCATGTCCCTGGCGATGTCCGTCGCGCGCAGGATGTCGTTGCTCGCGCCCGTGCTTATGTCGTTGAGCGTCAGCTTCTCGGCGACGCGCCCGCCAAGCAGATGGACTATGTTCTCCATCATCTTGGTCTTTGTCGTGAAGTACTTGTCCTCCTTGGGGAGTATCATCGTGAAGCCGCCGGCCCTGCCCCTGGGGATTATGGTTATCTGGTGCACGGGATCCGTGTTCGGCAGGGCCCTCGCCACTATGGCGTGGCCCGCCTCGTGGTAGGCCGTCAGCCTGCGTTCGTCCTCGCTTATGACGCGGCTCTTTTTCTCCGGCCCCGCTATGACCTTAGTGACGGCCTCCTCTATCTCGTGCATGCGTATCCTGCGCCCGTTCCTGCGGGCCGCGAGCAGGGCCGCCTCGTTCAGCATGTTCTCTATGTCGGCCGGGGTGAAGCCGGGCGTGCGCCTGGCAAGCACCTTGGGATCGACCTCGGCGTCAAGGGGCTTGTTCCTGGAATGCACGCGGAATATGGCCTCGCGGCCCTTGATGTCTGGGATGCCTATAACGACCTGGCGGTCAAACCTGCCCGGCCTCAGCAGCGCCGGATCCAGTATGTCGGGCCTGTTCGTCGCCGCGAGTATGATGATGCCGGAGTTTTCGCCGAACCCGTCCATCTCCACCAGCAGCTGGTTCAGCGTCTGCTCCCTTTCGTCGTGCCCGCCTCCGAGGCCCGCGCCCCGCTTGCGCCCCACGGCGTCGATCTCGTCTATGAATATGATGCAGGGGCTGCTTTTCTTGGCCTGCTCGAACAGATCCCTTACGCGCGACGCGCCCACGCCCACGAACATCTCGACAAAATCCGAGCCGCTTATGCTGAAGAACGGCACGCCCGCCTCGCCCGCGGCCGCCTTCGAGATATAGGTCTTTCCCGTTCCGGGCGGGCCGACCAGCAGTATGCCCTTGGGTATCCTGGCGCCTAGCTCGTTGTATTTCTTGGGGTTTTTCAGGAAATCAACGACCTCCGTCAGCTCCTCCTTCTCCTCGTCGAGGCCAGCCACGTCGTCGAAGGTCACCTTGCGCAGATCGCCCTCCCTGTGCAGCCGCGCGCGGCTCTTGCCGAAGGACATGACCTTGCCGCCGCCCCCGCCGCCCTGGTTCATGAACACGAACAGGAAGAATATCAGTATCCCCATCATGAGAAGCGTCGGCAGTATGCTCAGGAGCAGGGGCGTCTCGCGGGGCTTCTCCCCCGCAAGCGTGATCTTCCGCTCCTTTATCTGCGGGAATATGTAAAGCTCCTCCAGGATGCTGATCTCATAGAGGCTGGGCGAATAGGTGACGAAGCTCTCGCCCGATTCCAGCTCGCCCTCTATAAGCAGGCCCGTTATCTTTATCTTGGTGACCTGCTCGCCCTCAAGCCGGTCCGCCAATTCCGACACTATGAGCTCCTTGGGCTCCTGTTCGTTGGAGTTGCCCATATAGATCCATGCGATCACGAGCACTATCGCGAAAATCGCTATGTATATGCCAAAGTTTTTTGCCGTCCTGTTCAATTAAGGTAGATACTCCCTTCCTGAAGACAATCAAAACCCGCGCGGCGGTATCTTAGGAACTGTTGAAAAATAAAGTGTGCAGTTGGCGCAGCAATTTTGTGTCCCGGCAAGGCGCCGGGTTCCGCGAATACTTGTAGTATTCAAGGGTTCCGGCAACGCAGCCGGGGCGC
>JAISXZ010000147.1 GCA_031270275.1 Eubacteriales Family XIII. Incertae Sedis bacterium
AAACAGCTGGCGCAGGAATTTGTCCGCGCCCTGCTCGCCGTGTTCGGCGTCAGCGCCGGGGAGGCCGGCGGCTTTGAATACCCCGTAAAAATCGGGCTCTTCATTGGGATCTGTGGAAAGAAGACGGCCCCCTACAGCGCCGCGCAGTTGGTGTAGACCTTCTGCACGTCGTCATTGTCCTCGAGCAGCTCTATCATCTTGGCGAGGTTCTTTAGGTCGGGCTCCGAGGGCGTCGTCTCGAGGGACGGCACATACTCCACGTCGGCCTCCGCAAGCTCGTATTTCGCGGCCCTGAGAGCCTCCGCCACGCCGTCGAAGGACTCGGGCGAGGTCCTTATCTCGAAGCTGTCCTCGTGCTCTATCATGTCCTCCATGCCCGCGTCCAGCGCGGCCTCCATCAGCGCGTCCTCATCGACCGCGGCCGTCTTCTCTATGAGTATCACGCCCTTCCTGTCGAACATGTAGGAAACGCATCCGGGGGTGCCCAGGTTTCCGCCGAATCTGTCGAAGGCGTGCTTTATGGCCGCCGTCGTCCTGTTCCTGTTGTCGGTGAGTATCTCCACTATCACCGCAACGCCGCCGGCGCCGTAGCCCTCGTAGCTCCTGGCCTCGTAGGTCTCGCCCGCAAGCTCCCCCGTCCCCTTCTTTATGGCCCTGTTGATGTTGTCGTTCGGCATGTTGATCGACTTGGCCTTCTCTATGGCGTTCTTCAGGCTGATGTTGTAGTCAGGATCCCCTCCTGCCTTGGCCGCCACGCTTACGGCCCTCGCGTACTTGGTGAAAACTGCGGCCCGCTTAGAATCCTGCGCCGCCTTGCGGCCTGCTATGGTCCCATGTCTTCCCACTGTGTTCCCTCCTTCGTGTTTTGGCCCCGAAAAGCGGCTGTCCCTGCCCTACAGCTACCCGGCCGTGCCTGCCGGGCTGGAATCCTGCCGGGCGTCCTGGCATTCGCCCTTCCTCTCCAGATTCCTGTAGGCCGTCGCCATCATCAGCTTGATGCGGTTGAGCTGGTTCACGTCGCTCGCGCCGGGGTCGTAGTCTATCGCCGCGATGTTCGCCAGCGGGTTGTACTTGCGGAGCGCCTTCATCATCCCTTTGCCCGTTATGTGGTTGGGCAGGCAGGCAAAGGGCTGCAGGCACACGATATTCTCCACGCCGCTGTCTATCAGCTCGACCATCTCGCCCGTCAGCAGCCAGCCTTCGCCGCACTGGTTGCCCAGCGACAGTATCTTCCCGGCCTTCTCGGCAAGCTCATCTATGCGCAGCGGCCCATGGAAGCGGCGGCTGGCGTCGAGCGCCGCCCTCGCCGGCCCCCTGTACCATTCGATGACCCTGATCGCGGCCTTGTTCGCGAGCATGGCGCCGCAGCTGCCCGAAAGGAAGCGCCAGTTGTACTCCTTGCTGTGCATCCCGTAAAGGAAGAAGTCCATGAGGTCGAGCACGACCGCCTCGCCGCCCTCGGCCTCTATGGCGCCCACTATGTCGTTGTTCGCGGTCGGATGGTACTTCACGAGTATCTCGCCCACGACGCCGACCTTGGGCTTTCTCACGTCGAGCAGCGGAAGCCTGTCGAAGTCCTCCACCATGCCCCGGAGCGCCCTCTTGAACGCCTGTCGGCCCAGGCCGCCTATATCGGCGCGTATCCTGCCGGCCCAGGCGCCCGCAAGCCTGTCGGCCGCCCCGCTTTCCGCCTCGTAGGGGCGCGTCGCGTAGAGCACGCGCATCATCGCGTCGCCGAGGATCAGGGCCATCAGCGACTTCTCGACGAGCCTGGGGGAGAAGCTGAAGCCGGGGTTCGACTCCAGCCCCGCCATGTTCACCGAGACGACGGGGACATGCCCCAGCCTCATCTGGCCCAGCGCCTTTCTCAGCAGGGCCACGTAGTTGCTGGCCCTGCACCCGCCGCCCGTCTGTGTCATGAACACGGCGGTCCTGTCAAGGTCGCATTCGCCGGACTTGAGGTAGGATATGACCTGGCCGAGCGACACTATCGTCGGGTAGCAGACGTCGTTGTTTATGTATTTAAGCCCCTCGTCCACCGCATGCACGTCCACGGGGGGCAGCAGCTTGGCCCTGTATCCGCAGCAGTTCATGACGGGCTCTAGGAACTGGAAGTGTATGGGCGACATCTGCGGTATCAGTATCGTGTAGTCGCCGCGCATCTTCCTCGTGAACACCTCCCTCTCGAAACGGTATCCCCCGCCACGCGGCGCCAGGCCGTTCCTCTCGCGCTCGTCCATGGCCGCCTTCATGGAGCGTATCCTTATCTTTGCGGCGCCGAGGTTCGAGCCCTCGTCTATCTTGAGCAGCGTATAGAGCTTGCCGCCGTGCGACAGTATCTCCTCCACCTGGTCCGTCGTGACCGCGTCGAGGCCGCAGCCGAAGGAGTTGAGCTGCACCAGCTCAAGGTCGTCGCTGCCGCAGGCCACCTCCGCCGCGCGGTAGAGCCGCGAATGGTACATCCACTGGTCGAGCACGCGGACGGGCCTGCCCACGCCGGCCAGATGGGCCACGGAATCCTCCGTCAGGACGGCTATGCCCACGGAGGCGATGAGCGTGTCTATGCCGTGGTTCACCTCGGGGTCCAGGTGGTAGGGCCTGCCCGCGAGGATGGCGGCCTTCAGCCCCTTGGCCCTGATCTGCCTCAGCGCCAGCGCCCCCTGCCGCCTTACGTCGTCCTTGAAGCGCCGGTCCTCCTTCCGCGCCTCGCGCACGGCGGCCTCGATCTCGCCGGGCTTGACGCGCAGGCAGCGGAACTCGGCGCAAAGCCGCCTAACAAGCCTGTCGTCCATGTCGTAGGGAAGGAAGGGGTGCATGAAGGCGACGCCGTTTTCGGCGAATATGTCGTCCATGTTGTTGGCGATGACCTCCGGATAGGTCGCCACCACCGGGCAGTTGTAGTGGTTGTCGGCCGTGTCGTCCTCCTTGAGCTCGTAGTTCACGCTGGGGTAGAATATGCGCTTTGCGCCCCTGTCTACCAGCCATTTCACATGGCCGTGCACGAGCTTGGCGGGGTAGCAGACTGTATCCGACGATATGGTCTCCATGCCGCCTTCGTAGATGGACTTCGACGACTGGGGCGAAAGCAGCACGCTGAATCCAAGCTTTGTGAAGAAGGTGAACCAGAAGGGGTAGTTTTCGTGCATGTTCAGCACCCTCGGGATGCCTATGGTGCCTCGGGGCGCGTAGGCCTCATCCAGCGGCCTGTACGAAAAGAGCCTTTTGTACTTCCACTCGAACAGATTGGGCAGCCCGGCGCCCTTCCTCTCCGCGCCGGCGCCCCTCTCGCAGCGGTTGCCCGTCACAAATTTTTCGCCGCCCCCGAACTTGTTTATCGTCAGCAGGCAGCTGTTCTCGCATCGCTTGCAGCGGGCGTGGCCCGTTTCCACGGTAAACGAGTCGAGCTCGTCCTGCCGCATTATGCCGGACTCCGCGCCGGCCATATGGTTTTCCCTGGCTATCAGCGCCGCGCCGTAGGCGCCCATGTTGCCCGCTATGTCGGGGCGCACCACTTCCCTGCCCAGGACCTTCTCTATGCTTCTCAGGATGGCGTCGTTCAGGAAGGTCCCGCCCTGGACGACGATCCTGTCGCCGGCCTCGTCCGCGTCGCGCAGCTTTATGACCTTGTAGAGCGCGTTCTTTATGACGGAGAAGGAAAGCCCCGCCGAGATGTCGCCTATGGCCGCGCCCTCCTTTTGGGCCTGTTTGACCCTCGAGTTCATGAACACCGTGCAGCGCGTGCCCAGGTCGACGGGCGCCTTGGCGAACAGGGCCTCCCGCGCGAAATCCTCCACGGCCATGTTGACCGACTTTGAATATGTCTCGATGAAGGAGCCGCAGCCCGAGGAGCAGGCCTCGTTCAGCATGATGCTGTATATGGCCCCGTCACGGATCTTCATGCACTTCATGTCCTGCCCGCCTATGTCGAGGATGAACTCGACGCCGGGCAGGAAGGCCTCCGCCGCCTTGTAATGCGCTATGGTCTCTATTTCGCCCATGTCCACCCTGTAGGCGGCCTTGACAAGGCCCTCGCCGTAGCCCGTAACGACCGAGCCGGCTATGCGGGCCTGCCCGCCCATATGCCCGTAGAGTTCCCTGAGCATGGACATGACCGCCGCGAGCGGCCTCCCCTCGTTGCTCCTGTAGAACGAGTACACGAGATACCCGTCCCCGTCTATGGCCACGGCCTTGGTCGTGGTGGAGCCGGCGTCTATGCCCAGAAACAGATCCCCCTTGGCCCTGCGCAGCTCCCTGCGCCTGACCTTGTTCCGGCTGTGGCGTCTCTGGAAGGCGTCGTACTCGCCCTGATCCCTGAAAAGCGGCTCGATGTGCCGGGTCTCGTTCAGGAACTCGCTGTCGGCCCGGTCTATGGCCTCGAGTATGCTTTGCAGCGGGCGCCTGTCCTGCCTGGCCGACATGATGGCCGCGCCCACCGCGACGAAGTACTGCGGCGCGTCGGGGGAGATCACGTCGCCTGGCGCAAGGCCCAGCGTCTCGACGAAGCGCTTGCGCAGCTCCGGCAGGAAGGCCAGCGGGCCGCCGAGGAAGGCGACCTTGCCGCGTATCGTCCGCCCGCACGCGAGGCCGCTTATGGTCTGGTTCACGACGGACTGGAATATGGAGGCCGAAAGGTCCTCCTCCCTGGCGCCCTCGTTGATCAGCGGCTGTATGTCCGTCTTGGCGAACACGCCGCAGCGCGCCGCTATCGGGTATATCAGCCCGTGCGAGGCGGCCAGCCTGTCCAGCCCCGCGGCGTCCGTGTTCAGCAGCGTCGCCATCTGGTCGATGAAGGCGCCCGTCCCGCCGGCGCAGGCGCCGTTCATGCGCTGCTCGACCGTGGCGCCGTAAAACGTGATCTTGGCGTCCTCCCCGCCCAGCTCTATGGCGACGTCGGTCTCGGGTATGAAGGTTTCGACCGCCCTGCTGCAGGCCACCACCTCCTGCTCGAAGCGCAGCCCCAGCGCGGACGAAAGGGCGAGCCCGCCCGAGCCGGTGACGACGGCGCTGGCCTCCGCCGAGGGATAGGCGGCGCACAGCTCCCTGACGAGCTCCCTGACCTTGTCGAACACGTTGGACATGTGGCGGCCATATCTGCTGAACAGCGTCCTGTTTTCATCGTCTAGCAAAACCACCTTCACGGTGGTGGAGCCTATGTCTATCCCAAGCCTCACAAACGGCCTCCTGCATGGCGCGCGGCAGCGCGCGGGTCCCTGTCGCGCCCGCGCGCACGTTGTCGTATATGGTTATTTTACCATATACGCGCGACAAAGCAAAGCGTTTATGGCACAATCCGCCAAATCAGCCAAATGAAATGAGCCGCTATGCCGGCGGCGCCATGCAGATTATGGCGATGGGAAGCGCGTCGGCGAGCCAGCCGTACCAGCGCCCCTGCACGGGCGTCAGCGGCGGAAGCGCTTGAAAGCGCCTGAGAGTGCCTGAGAAAGCGCGAACGTGAAAAAAAGGCTGTCAAGTATCAGCGAAAATGTCACCCTAAAAAGCAGTTAATTATCCAACGAAAATGTCACCCCCCCCCCCTTCCCGCGTGTGGGGGCAGAGCCCGCCACATACGACGCCGGGCCGCCCGGCCCCGGGCGGGC
>JAISXZ010000030.1 GCA_031270275.1 Eubacteriales Family XIII. Incertae Sedis bacterium
GCTCGAGAAGGCCGAGGCCGCAGGCCTGCGCAACATCCTGTTCTCAAGGCTCTGCCTGAGCAGGCCGGGGGACATGTTCGCGGAAGGGGAGCTGGACGGCATCTTCCTGAATTTCAGCGATCCCTGGCCCAAGGACAGGCACGCGGTGCGCAGGCTCACGCACAGGGGCTTCCTCGCCCAGTACCTCGCGATACTCAGGCCAGGCGCCTGCGTGGAGTTTCGGACCGACGATACCGGCTTTTTCCGCTTTTCGCTTCTTGAATTCGAGGCCTCGGGCTTCAGCCTTCTCGACGCCACCGAGGATCTGGGCGGCACGCTGCTGCCCGCGAGGGCTTTCGCCAGCGAGTACGAGCGTAGGTTCGTGCTTCTGAACAGGCGTATCTGCTATCTTCGCGCGGCGCGCGAAGGGGGCGGGGCCGCCGCCCCCTAGGGCCCGTCAGTGCCAGGCTTTCCGCCGTGCGCCGCCGCGCGGCGCCCATCCGCCCGAAGGGCCGGCGCCGGGCGCGCGGCTCTTGTCCACTATGACGAGGCCCTTGCCCGCAGGGAAGAAGCTTGCGCCCACGCATAGGCCCTGCGCCATATGCAGGCCGCCTTTCTCCGAGCTGGCGCCGCCGACGATCTCAATGAAACAGTACCGCGTTCACCCTACCACCCCCCTTGGGGCCGCCGTTCGCGCCACGCCCTCCCGGCCGCCTTCGGATAGGCACGATCTGATGGCTGTCCATCAAGTATACAGCAGCCGGCCGCATGAGACATCCCCCTTTCGGGTATTTTTGTCGCCGCCTAAGAGGTTACTGCTCACACGCCACGCCATTTTTGCCCATCTCGGAACCTGGGTTCGATTATTGGCTTCCTCACGTACTCCCTTGTAGGCTCCGGGAGCCAAAATCGCCCCCAGAACCCGATCTAAACAAAACTGACGCGGCGTGTGAGCAGTTTCGATTTAAGTGGGTGACTAATAGCCGTCAGGCCCGCCATTTTTGTTCATTTCGGGATTTGGTAACATTTTTTGCAGCCTTTCCTGCGTTATTTTTGTGGTTGACAAGGATATTGCCCGGGCTTATACTAATACTCAAAGGTGCCAAAGCTGTTGTTTTTACAGGGGATGAATCACTTCACATGGGTATTGGGGAAAATGCCGCAGGCTTTCCGACGCAGTGGGGGCTGCTGGAAAGGCCGCGCGTGACGGCGCTTTTTGAGTGCGCCGTCCAAGGCTCCCTCGTCACGGTTGTGGCGGGGCCGGGCTATGGAAAGACCCGCGCCGCGGCGGATTTTGTCATGGGCGCGAAGGCCCGCGCCGTCTGGACGCGGATAGGCAGGATCGAGGGCTCGCCGCCCCTTTTCTGGAAAAGTTTCGCGCGCGCGGCCGGCGAGGCGTTCCCGGCGCGCTCCGCCTGGCTTGACGCGCTCGGCTTCCCCGAGCTGCCGTCGAAAATGGCCTCGTTCCTGCAGATGCTCGAGGACGAGGCGTCGGACGGCCCCCCCATCTTCCTTGTCTTTGACGACTGCTCATACATAGCCGACGCGGTCGGCAGCCTCTTTGAAGCCATAGCCGAGGCCCGGATACGCAACCTCTGCCTCATGCTGGTGGGCTGCGGCAGGATCAGCGCCGAGACCGCCGGCCTGCGCAGCGGCGGCCTGCGCCGCATCGGGGGCGACGGCCTGCGCTTCGACGGCGACGAGGCGGGCCGTCTTTTCGCGCTGCGCGGGCACTCCCCGTCCGACTCCAGCCTGCGGAAGATCATGCGCCATACCGAGGGCTGGGCGCTGGCCCTCCACGTCCTTTCGCTGGAAGGCGCGGGGGACGCGGAGCGGGTCTTCGCCGCGCCCGAAAGCTGCGAGGGTTTCGCGGCCATCGACGACATGTTCAGCAGGGATTTCTTTTCGGCCTACGGGACGGACATAAGGCGGCTGCTCGTGAAGCTGTCGCTGATATCCGATTTCCCGCTGAAGATACTGCACGAGGCCCTTGACGACCGCAGCCCCGCCGAGGCCCGCGGCGCCTATGCCGAGGCCGCCGCCACCGCGATAATGTCCAACCCCTTCATAAGCTACAGCCAGGCGTCGGGGCTCTGTTCCATCCAGGGCATGTACCGCCGCTTCCTGTCCGGCAGGCAGTTCCTGCTGGGCGAGGGCGAGAAGGCGCGCTTCCTTCTGGCGGCCGGCGCCGCCCCTAGGGACGGGGGCCCGCGCGCCTCGGCCGGCCTTACGCTGTCAAGGCGGGAGATAGAGGTGCTGTGCGAGCTGTCCCAGGGGCTGACCCGCGAGGAGATCGCGAACAAGAAGTACATCTCCGTCAACACGGTAAAGAGCGAGATAAAGAGCATATACAACAAGCTGGGCGCGGTGAACAGGGCCGACGCGGTGCGCATCTCGACGGGCCTAGGCATACTGAAATAGCGTGATGCAGACGCCGGGCGCCAGCTTTTGGAGTTGCTGCTCAGATACTTAAATCAAAGCTACTCATACGCCGCGTCAGTTTTGTTCGGATCGGGTTCTGCGGGCGGTTTTGGCCCCCGGAGCGTACTCGAAGCTACGTGAGGAGGCCAATAAGCGACCGCAGGTTCCGAGCCGGGCAAAAATGGC
>JAISXZ010000191.1 GCA_031270275.1 Eubacteriales Family XIII. Incertae Sedis bacterium
GATACGGCTTGCGAAACCGATATCATTATATCACGGGAGGGCTTTTGTTACTCTAAGCAACGGTACGCCTTACACGATTCTCCCCACCTCAGGTGGGGGTTTGAGGTCCGTCTCAATCAGGCGTGATGGGCATGACGGCTGTTCAACGGGCGCATGCCGCTGATCACAGGGCCGCAGGGACGGGGGCGGACGCCGAACGGCAGGCCCGCGCAAAATTTTTGAGGGGCAATCTGGATTTGTGATGGGGCAATCTGGATTTGCATGTTTCAATATGGCAAATCCTGCTGTATACTTATTGCGTATACACCGCCCTCGCCAAGGGGACGGGCGGCGCCGGCCCGCGAATGGAGGATGCTATGGGTAAAAGATTGGCCCCGGCGCTCATAATCGCCGCCGGATGCATGTGGGGCACGGTCGGCCTGTTCGTCCGCTATCTGTCGGACGCTGGGCTGGACGCCATGAGCATAGTCGAGGCGCGGCTTTTCGGCGCCTTCATCATAACGTTCATCGGCCTGCTGATATACGACAGGCGCCTGCTCAGGGTAAAGCGAAAGGACCTATGGTGCTTCGTCGGCTCGGGGGTAGCCAGCGGCATCTTCCTGAACTTCTTCTACAGCACGGCCATCGAGATGGTCTCGCTTGCCTTGGCGGCCACGCTTCTCAGCACGGCGCCCGTGTTCGTCATAATCCTCTCCGCGCTGCTGTTCCGCGAGAGGATCACGCCGGCGAAGCTGCGGTCGCTGGCGCTGGCCTTCTGCGGCTGCGCCCTGGCCAGCGGCCTATTTGACGGCATAGGCGCGTTCTCGCTGCCCGGCCTTGCCGTAGGGCTCGCGTCCGGCCTCGGCTACGCGCTGTACAGCGTGTTCTCGCGCCTCGCGATAAACAGGGGCTACAGCTCGCTCACCATAAACATCTACAGCTTCCTGTTCGCGAGCGTCGGCTGCTGCTTTTTCGCCGACTTCGGCCGGATAGGCGGCCTTCTGGCCGCGTCCCCCCTGCCCTTCGGCTCGTTCCTGCTCCTCCACGCCGTCATAGCCTCCGTGGCCCCCTACATGCTCTATACCTTCGGCATGAAGTACGTTGACACGGGCCGGGCCTCCATACTCGTATCCTGCGAGCCCGTCGCCGCCACGCTGTTCGGCGTCATCGCCTACAGGGAGATACCCTCGCTGCTGACTGCGGCCGGGGTGGCCCTGGTGCTTCTGGCCCTTGTGCTGCTGAACCTGCCGCCCAGGCCGCCCGCCGGGAAGCAGGCCCCTTCCATCGGAAACCGGCCCCCGGACGCCGCGTTGCCGCCCGATCGATAGGCGTTGCCGCGCGAGCAGGGATTTCTGGACGACGCCGCCCCGCTCACGTCACGGCGCGGAGATCTCGCGCGTCCAGCCCTCGCAGGCCCTGTAGATATTCCTGAAGCTTGGGTCCACGCTTCCCCTGAACGAGGGCGAGGACACTGCGGCGTAGGTCTTGTACATGAGGCAGTAGTAGGGGATCCTCTCCGTCATTACCGCGTGTATCTCCTGGAACAGCCGCCTTCTTTCCTCCGGCGCGCAGGGCCGCGCAAAGCTGTCCAGGAGGGGGTCGAGCACGCTGTCCACATAGGCGACGGGGTTGTCCCACGCCGAATGCAGGAGCGGCCGCAGATCGTAGCTGTCGCTGAAGCGCCCGCCGCCCATGTACATGTCGAAGTCCCTCTCCTCGAGCGCCTTCAGGTATTCCTCGCCCGCAAGCGCCTTTACGCGGCAATCAAGCCCCGCCCTCGCGAGCGACGCCTGTATCAGCCCTGCGGCGGCGACCCGCGCGGTCTCGTCCCCGTCCACCAGCAGCTCCGGGGAAATGGCCGTCCACAAGCCCCCGCCTTCGCCGTCGGACGCAAAATACTCGAGCAGGCCGTCCTGGTCCTGGTCCGCGAGACCCGCTTCCGCAAAGCGGCTTTTGGCCGCGCCCAAGTCGAAGGGATATGGATCGTAGGCGCCCCCGACGCCCAGGAAGCCAGGATAGTAGATGCTGTCGCCGACGACGCCGCTCTTGAAGAAGCAGGTCTCCAGAAGCTCCTCGTTGTCTATGGCCAGGGCCACGGCCTGCCTGAAGGCCATGTCGCGCATCGCCTCCTTGCCGAAGTTGTAGCCTATCCAGACGGCCTCGTTCGAAATGAAGTTCGTGACATTGACGGAGGGGTTGCGGTAGATGGCGTCCCTGTCATAGGCTTTTGAGACGGCATAGGATATGGCGTCGATGTCGAGCATGTTCAGCGCGTCGTCCCTGAAGGGCATCATCTCGAAGACGAGCCTGTTCGTGGGCGTCCCCCCCCTGTAGCTGGGGCTGCCCTCGAGCGTCACATGCGTATAGGCGTCGAACTCGGCCACGCGGTAGGGCCCCGAGCCTACGGGCACGAAGCCGCCGACGCGGCTGTTCAGGTCGGAGGGGTTTCTGTAGAGGTGGCTGGGCAGCACCGGGAATGTAAGCAGTTCGACGCCGGCGCCGTCCGCGCTTTTGAAATCTATGGTGAGCATAAGCGGGTCCGATCTGTCCGTGCGCACGTTCCTGATGTTCGCCACGTTCCGATAGAACAGATGGGATTCGGGATAGCTGCTGTAGCAGTTTACGCTGAACGCGACGTCGCCCGCGTCCAGGGGCTCGCCGTCCTCCCACAGCGCCCCGCCCAGCAGGCGGATGCTCAGGGAGAGCCCGTCCTCCCCGTAGGACCAGCTCTCCGCAAGCGAGCCCGAAGCCGCTAGGCTGTCGTCAAGCTCGAACAGGCTGTCGTATATGAGGCTGTTTATGAAGAAGCTGTCCTCGTCCTTTGAATTCAGCGGGTTGAGGCTCCGTATCTTCTCCATGGGCAGGAATATTTCCTCTGAGACGGCGACAGGCCCCGCGCCTGCGCCCGCGCCCGCGTCGCTGACGCCGCTAAGGATGGCGCCCACGCCCTCCTCGCAGGCCGACAGCAGCGGCGCGGAGGCC
>JAISXZ010000067.1 GCA_031270275.1 Eubacteriales Family XIII. Incertae Sedis bacterium
CGTGCGCCCTGTCGTAGGCGCCTATGTCAAGGCCCGTGAGCTCCTCCGTCTCGTAGTCTATCCCCGCGTTCGGCGTCGCGGGGCGCGGGAGGTACACGGCCCTGAGCCTGACGTCCCGCTCCGGCATCAGGTACGTGAAGCTCTCCGTTATGTCGCTGAGCGTCGTCGGGCTTTCGTAGCCCTCGCCGCTTTCGTTCTTCAGGCTCTGCTCCCAGTGGTGGAAGGCCCATTCGCTGTGGTCCGCAGGCGGGCCGGAGGCCGCTACCGCCACGTGCGCGTCCTTCAGGTATCTGGCGGCGGGCGAGTAGGCGCCCTGGCTCTCCGACTGGAGGCGGCTCCCGCCGCCCTCGATCTCCAGCCCGTAGCTCGTCGCGAGGTTCGCGACATCGACGGCGCACTGCATCAGGTATCCGTTTGCGAACAGGACGTCTATCCTGTTCTCCCCCGCCGCGTGGGTCCAGCCCTCCTTCAGGACGATCTGGAGCTGGTTTTCCAGCCTCGGGTAGTTCGGGTCCAGGACGCCGTTGAAGTTCCTGTCCGACTCCCGATCCCCTATGGCCTCGTACAGCGTTTCGGGAAGCCTCTCCCCGTTGACGTACACGGCCGCCACCGTCGTCGGGTCGGGCTCCTTCAGCGTCTTGCCGTCCTTGGGAAGCTGCTGATCCGTGTACAGGGTGTAGGCCCCCGCGTATATGGCGCCGTTCATGCCGAGCTGGGGCAGGCCGACCTGGTAGCCCGTCACATCCGACAGATAGAAGAACCCGTCCGGGCTTAGGGCGTAGGCGACGTTCGCGAAGGAGGCGCCGCCCTTTATGCCGCCTTCGACGGGGATTGAAAGATTGTAGGCCGGTATCGTGAGGGTCGCGGCGCTGTCCTGCCCCGCATTGAGGTACACGCGGTAGGTGTAGCCCATGTCCGCGTCCACCCGGTAGATCATCGTGATGTCACTCGTGGAAACGTGGTCGTCGCTGAGCT
Source organism: Eubacteriales Family XIII. Incertae Sedis bacterium (assembly GCA_031270275.1). Taxonomy (GTDB): domain Bacteria; phylum Bacillota; class Clostridia; order Peptostreptococcales; family Anaerovoracaceae; genus JAISXZ01. The sequence goes on from JAISXZ010000067.1 coordinate 976, forward strand.
TCACGGGCATGTCCTCGTCGCTTAAATCGTTGTCGTCGGGGTCCTCCGAATCGTCCACGCCGTCCCTCCTGTAGTCGTACACCTCCAGATCGTCCGGGTGTATGGGGTAAAACCCGGCGTCCTTGCTGACGGTGAACTGGATGTAGTTCGTGCCGTAGCCCTCGAACACGGTGTTGACCGCCCTGGCCTCCGCTATCGCGCGGGGCACGGCGATGTCGTCATGGGTGTAGACGGGCGGCGTGGGCGGATTGGCATCGTTCGGGTCTATGTCGTCGGGGCCTAGGATGTATTCTTTGCCGCCCTGCGCCTCGATCTGCGCCGGGTACTTATCGCTGTCGAGCGCTATCTGCACCGTTATGTCGTCGCCCGTCTTGGCGGAGATCATGTATTGCACGGGATCCGTGCTGGTGATCGCCCTGGTCGCGGGAAGGACGCCTAGGGTGTACGACGTTTTGTCCCCGTTCGCCGTCAGGGCGACGTTCGTGTCCTTAAGAGCCGCGCCGCCTATCGCTATGTGCGAAAGGTCGAGCTCTATGGGATACCTGAAATTCAGGGTCAGTCTGTCCGTGAGGCCGTCCTGGACTGCCGAACTCGACGCGACGACGGGGTAGCGCGTGTCTGGCCCTTCGCCCGCCGCGTCCACGAATTCGGCCTTCGGAAGCACGGTGAATGTGATGTGGTGCGTGAGCTCCTGGGCCTCGCTCTCGCCCGATGGCATATACGGCACGGTCAGGGTCGCCTCGTAGGTCCTGTGGGATATCGCCGTGCCGGTGGATGCCAGGCTGGGCTGGTAGGGCGCGAGGCCGGGCTTCGGCGCCAAGGTGTAGCCGGCCAGGGCGCTGCCCGTCAGCACGAAGCTGTCCGCGTCGGGCCCCGATATCGCGGGCGGGCTGGTTTCGATGAAGGCGTCGCCGCCGCCCAGCCCTATCGCCTTTCCCGTGACGGCCGGGTAGCCCTGCAGCCGCGGCTCGAAGGATATGTTGTCCTCGTATCTGATATACACGGGCGTCACGAGGCTGGCGAAGCTGCCGGCCACGGTTATTGCCTCGTTGCCGTCCCGAAGCTCCGCGACGGCCTTGTAGCGGGCCTCGTAGTTGCCGGCGGCGAGGCCCATCGGCGGGACGCTGCCCCAGGCCTGCCAGACGGTCGTCGGGGCGGAAGTCTTTCTCCATTCGAGGGCGGCGGCGTCCCCTGCGCCGGTCCAGGCTATCGCGCCGCCGCTCGGCGCGACCGCCGTCGGGGCCGTCACGGCGAAGCCGCTTTCAGGCGGCGCGGAGGGGAGCTGGGGGATATCTATCGCCTGCTCCGTGCTTGTTACGTGGCTTGCGTCGCCGCTCCGGGCGAGGTATACGGTCTTGCCGTGCCAGTCGGAATGTATGCGGTAGCTGCCGTCGTCCCCCTTGATGTAGTGCGTCAGGCTCCCCGAGACGGTCCCGACCTCGTAGGCGGCGGCCGTATCCAGCCCGGCGAATGTCTCGCCCACATAGTCTATCCGCGCCTCCGGCCGGCCGAAAGGCACGGGCGCGTACACCGTGACGGGAAAGATGTTGTCGGGGTAGACGTCGGCGTCGGTCGGCTCGATGACGTAGGAGGTCTCGCCGGGCTGCCAGGCCGCGCCCGTCGCGACCCTCAGCGTCACCTGGCCGCCATTGGGCACGGCTATCTGGTTTATGGGCACGCTCCAGGCCTCGTAGCCGCCGGACACGGCGGCGGCGCCATGGTGCTTGATCGCGCCGCTTATGGCCGCGCCGGACAGCGTGACGGCGCCGGGCAGGCTGTCAAAGCCCGCGACCGGCCTGTCCAGCGTTATGATCAGGTCCGTCGTCGCGGCCGTGCCGTCGCTCCCGCCGAGCTGCGCGACGCCCAAGACCCTGACGGTCTGGGACGAGGCCCCAATCGTTATCCCCGTCGCTATGTGGGATGCGAAGGCCGTCGCCGTAGGCGGGACGCGGACCTCGTAGGTCCCGACGCCAAGCCCCAAAGCGGGCGCGTTCGAGCCCGCGTCCTGCCAGCCCATGTCCCCCGAGCCCGCCTTCCTGTACTGGACGCTGGACGGGCCGAATTCGATGCGCCCGTCCTTCGACAGCTCCGTCGACGCGGGGGGGGGGTAGGCCGCCGGCGCGGCGGCGCGACAGTTTAACTCGAAGCCCGAGGGGGAGGACTCGGGGTGGATCCCCTGCCCGTCCGCGGAGGCCGCCGCCCTGCGCGTCACGGAGACGGCAAACGTGCCCGTGCCGTCGGCGTGTCCCGAGAGGCCTATCCTGCCCTCGATGGCGGGGGCCGATACGCCGTCTATCCTGACGATGTAGTCCGCCGGGCTGTACCCGGCGTTGAAAACCAGCCGCTCCTCGCCGTAGTCGATCCTGACTACGGAGAGGGCCGCGGGCTCGGGCATCGCGGTGTAGGCCGTGATCAGGCTTTTGGGCTCGGACTCGTGGTGGTTCGCGTCGCCGAGGGCGACGACGTGCACGGGATACGCGGTCTGCGGCGCGAGGCCCGTGAAGGCCTTCGACGCCGCGCCGCCGCTCTCGACAGCCGCGCCGTCCGGGTCGTATTCCATGTCCCCCGCCTGCCAGCTCAGGATCGCCCCCTCCGGCGCGCCGCCCTGTATCTCCGCCGTGAAGCCCAGGGCCGTCAGGCCGGACAGGGTGACGCCGGTCAGCCCCGACATGTCCCATTCGGCCTTCGCGACGCTGAACTGCAGATCGGCGACGGCGGTCTTTGTGGTGTAGCCGCCGTCCAGGGAATAGCTCGCACTTATCTCGGCGGTGTAGATGCCGACGCCCAAGATCCCCTTCGGGCTGATGGTGACCGTCGTGCTGTCTGTGCTGTTCCCGCCTACCGCGATGGGGCTGTCCGCGCCGTCGAGCTCGAAATAGTCCCCGACGGGCTCAACGCCCTCTATCGCCAGGGTGATCCCCGAGATCTCGTCGGCCATGTAGTTCGTGATCGCCAGGGGCGCGGAGGCGGATGCCTGCCCGTATGCCGCCTCGAACACGACGGGCGCCAGGCTTATCGGCGAGGACACCGTGACGGCGCGGGACGCGGGCGTGTCCTGGGCCGCGGCGAAGCGGAGATCGTAGTCCGCCGTTATGTCTTCCGTAATTTCAATAATCGCGCTGCCCGTCGGCGCCGAAACCCAGGACGCGGCGCCGTGCACCCTGTACTGGTAGGCTTTATCCGTGTCAAGGTTCGAGAAGGTCATCTTATCGGGAGCCACCGCCACCCCTATCCCGCTGGGCGGGTCGGGCCGGCCGGCTATGGCCTGGGCGGTGATCGCCGAGGGGAAGTCGCTGTCCGTCGCGGGGCTGCGCAGGTACACGCCCCTCTGCGCGCCCGTCCAGCCCAGCGCGGCGAGGTCTACGGAGCTCCCCGTCGCAAGCGGCGTCCAGGCGCCCGTCGCGCCCGCGCGGTGCTCGAGGGCGCTTTCCGCCACGAGGCTTTCCGGCTCATTTGCGTAGTCGATGCGGTAGTCGCCGGGGCCGCCGCCGGAGGCGATCGAGGGCGCGGGGCGGCGGGCGGGGAACTCCAGGCTCAGCGCGGGGTACACGGCCTCGCCTACGTAGCCCGCGTCCGCGCGGCGGTAGACGGCCTCGCCTATGGCCGCGCCGGTGAGGTCCAGGGCGTCGAAGACGCTGGCGCCGGCGGTCCCGCCCGCGTCAAGGGAGCCGTCCGCCAGGTTTATGTAGCCGCTGCCGGAGCCCTTGAGCCAAACCGAGTCGCTCCCGAGCAGATAGCCGCCGCCGGCCGCCCTTATGATGTACTCCGTGCCGGCGGGGACGAAGCGGTTCCCGGCCTCCGAGTCCGAGGCGAGGCGCAGCCTCTCGCGCTGGTAGTCCGGGGCCAGCTCCTCCGCGCATGTGAAGGCGCGCACGCCCTTCATCCAGGAGTCTTGCTGATCGGCCCTGGTCACCGCCTGGTACACCTTGCCGGGCTCCAGCCCTCCGAAGAAGACGATCCCGCCCCCTGTGGGCACCGTCTGCGTCGGGCCGGCTATATAGCCCGTCGAGAGGTCCCCGACGGCGCAGATGTAACCCTCCTGCACCGCGCCGAAGCTTATCGCTATCGCGTCGCTGCCGCCGTCCTCCCGGGGCCGGGCCACCTGCTCCGCCGTCAGGTCCACAACCCCTTCTGCGGGCGTCCGTAAGACCTGCGCCGCGAGGCTGCCGTCGTCGTTGTAGGCCGCCGCCTCGTAGTCTATCTCGATGTAGCCGTAGGGCCGCGTTACGAGGTAGTATTCCTTGCCGCGCTCGAGGTCGTCGAACTGGAGGGTCCCGCCGCCGGGCAGCCAGTCCGCCACGGCTTCCTCGGGGCTGCCGTCGCTCACCCGCCAGCCGGCCACCGCGCCGCCCGAGGATGTGTCGGGGGAATTCCCCTGCCTAAGCAGCGCGTACTGGGTGTCGCCCCTGGTGTTTTCCGCCGTGATGAAGGCCTTGCCGTCCTCGGCCAGCCCCGCCGCGGCGGAGGGGAGAGTCGTGTCCACGTCGATCTCCACCGGCACCGACATCATCCTCACGTCCCTGTAGTAGCCGTCGTCGAGGACCTCGTTCGGGTAGAGGTTCGTGTGCAGCCCTTCGTTTATCGCGCCCTCCGGTATGCCGATGATCCTGTAGGTCTTGCCCGGCGTAAGGTCGCGGAAGGCGATCTCCCCGCCATCCATGCCCGTATACCACATGCCCTCGCCGCCTAGGCCGGGGCTTGGCGAAATGCCCTCGCCGTCGTGCCAGGCCGACAGGCCATAGAGGTTGATGACGCTGGAGCCGCGCACCTCCGCCAGCGCGTAGGCGAAGCCGGCCTTCACGGGCGCGGATATGGAGGTCTCCCCCGTGTAGGCGACGTCCTGGGCGGGGACGAGGTCGGAGCCGGAGGCGAAGGCGATGTTGTCGAGTTGGTTTCCCGCAGAAGGGGCAACCGATCCCAATGAGACAAAGGCGAACACCGATGCTCCCTGTCCGGCGGGCACGGTATAGCTGCCTTTATATGAAGTCCAAGCGTTTGAGGCACAGAGATAGACATACCATTGCTTGCCCATATAGGTGGTGGTATAGCTTTTGTCGTAAGTGCCGTCAGAGGCCGCCGCCGCAGTTATTTGGCCGCCTTTTGTCTTTCCGGTAGCCTGTTCAACGATCTTTGTAAACAGGGTGTCTGAATTCTGGCCGTATTCATAAAGGCCGCCTCTGGTCTGTGCGTTTTCCACAAACAGGTTCTGAAGTGGAGTGCCACTTTTGTCAAGGTAATCGCCATAATCAGATTTTTCGATAACGGCAGAGCCTATGACGACCGCCATCGTGTCATATAGACTTGCGTTGCCAGCATTCCGTGCATGATCCAAGGACCATTCATATATTTTGCCCGGCACGGTGGCGATGTTTTGGTACAACGAGGAGTTTTGCAGCGCAGATAGTTCCGCCCCGATGTTGTCCGCAGCGGCGTCCGGATTATCAGGGGTAAAGGCGCTGTGGCTTTTTGTCCCTGTTTCGATTGCACGCCAATAATCACCCTTGTTTGTAGTTGCCCCCACCTTGCTCTGGAAATCGCTCATATGCCAATTATTCACATAGTCCGTACCAGTATGATTTGCATATTCAGTGGTGTTCCAGTAAAGCGCCGGGATGTAATTGGCGTTCCAGGCAAACGTTTGAGCCCCAGAGTAACTGCTCACCGGAAAATACTGTCGAAGCCCCTCAAAGTCGCCGTTCATCAGCTGTGGTTCCAGCGTCCTGTCCACGATCTTCGCCTCGGCGACGGCGCTCTTGATCATGTTCGTGTTCGTGTTCGCATCGTCGCCGAAGTGGTTGGTGATCTCCGCCCAGTAGTAGACGTAGCGCGTCCCGGTCCCGGCGATAGCGGGCGTCGTCACCGTGAGAGCGGAGGACATCGCGCTGTTCCCTATGGTGTCCCCGTTCGCCAGCGCCGTCCCCAGCACGGCGTCGCGATTCTCCTGTTTCGAGTCGAAAGGGGCCGAGGCGTACCACTGGTAGCTCAGCCAGCCCGTCCCCTCCTCGTCTTTGTCCGGGCTGGAGGCGCGGACGTAGAAGCGCGCCGCCGCGTTCTGGGCGTATGTGGATTCCGCCGTGGGATCCGTCGATATCACGGGGGCCTGCGCCCCCTCCGCCAGGGAGGGCGGCCCGGCCGCGGGGATGAGGCAGAACACAATCGCAAGGCTGAGGGCGAAGGAGAGGAGCCTGCGCGAGGCGGCGTGGGTCTTCAAGGGGTTTCACCTCCGATCGGTGTAAGGTTTTCTTCGACAGCCTTACGTGGCAACCATACCTTATAACGATTGTACTATGTGGCAATTATACAATGAAATGTGCCAGAATGGAAGGAGAAAATAAAAAAATCCCGCCGGCGCGGGACCTCTTTTCCCTATCCCTCACCCCCTGCATCCTTTTGCGTCAGTTCGCGCACGGCGCGGTCGAAATCACTTTCCAACTGACGCATTTCACGGGCGCGGTAGACCTCGAACTCCTTTTCGGCTTTCTCGACCGCCTTCTTGTGCGAGATTTTGCCTTTGTCCGCAAGCAGTTCCCGGCGATTGCCAAGAAGCTGGCGATCAAGCTCAGCGGCCCACTCAGCCATCGTCATCGCGCGTTCCTCCAACGCCTGCAATTCGGCAAAATCGAGAAACTGCGACACGAGCAGGTTCAGCACTTGCAGTTCGCGCTCAGCCAGATAATTCTTGGCGATTTTTACGTCGTCTTTTGTGATATAGTCGCCCTTGAAGTTCGTCATGCCGACCATAGGTTTGCCGCTGTCAACACGCTCGTAAATCACTTCCGCAGCCGTGTGTTTATGCGCGGCGTAGTGCATTTTATTCTGAACAGTCGCAAAAAACTCGCGGGAAACGTCCGATTTGGGGTCATAGTCAATCGCCGTCGCGTATATATCCGTAATCTGCTGATAGAGATTGCGCTCACTGCTCCGAATGTCGCGAATACGCTGCAACAACTCTCGAAAGTAGCGTCCGCCGCCGTTTTTCAGACGTTCATCGTCTATCGTAAAACCTTTGCGGATGTATTCGTTTAATCGCTTGGTTGCCCATTGGCGAAACATCGTCGCCCGTTTCGAGTTCACGCGATAGCCGACCGATATAATCATATCCAAATCGTAATGCGGGATTGAGCGCTCAACTTCACGATTGCCCTCTAATCGAACCTGTCGGAAATTCCGACAGGTTGATCCCTGCGGCAACTCGCCCTCATCGTAGATGTGCTTGATATGTTCGACTATATTTGTTCGCGCTGTGTCAAACAGTTCGGCGATTTGCTGTTGCGTCAGCCAAACCGTGTCGTCGTTCAAACGCACTTCGATTTTCGTCAATCCGTCGGCGGTTTGATAGATTTCAATATCGGACTTGTTCATTCGTTGTTCCCCATATCCTTGTTCGGTACAAGACGTCAAAATAGCCGCCAAGACGCGCAATGTTTAGTCGGTGGAGCAATATCATAATTGTTTATTGTATCGGCAAGTTTTCAATATCTATATTGTTGAACGTGATTATGCCCTGTTCTCGCGTATAATTCGCCTTTGGGCTGAAATTGTTATCGCCTGTTCCCTGCATGATACCGTTGACACGGACGAAGTCTATGCCGCTTGCCGCCCAGCTTGACGCTTTTTCGATATCGGCAAAGCCGGACGCCGGGGCATTGTCCGCATTGGCGCCTATTGCCCTGCAGGTATTCGTGATCATGGCTGCGGCTTGTTCACGGGTGAATTGGGCGTTGGGCGAAAACACCCCAAGGCCTGTTCCGTTTGTTATGCCGAGGGCATAAGCCGCCAAAATATCGGGATCGTTCGTGTCGGCAAAGGCGTCTGGTTCGCGTGACAAGCCTTTCTCTGACAGAACGGCCTCTATGTTTTTGCCGACAGCGTGTTCCACCCACTTGACTGCCATGCGGCAGAATTCGGCGCGGGTGATTTCGTTTGTGTAATGACTCTGGATATCGGAGGGGACAAATCCTTTTGTTATTGCGCTTGTTATCCCGGCCCGCGCCCATGCGCTTGCGTCTTCCAGCCGCAAAAGCGTGACGGTGACTTTGCCGTCCAAAAATTCCGTGAAATTGTAATAGCTGCTGTCTGTCACGCTTATCAAAGAATACACGGTTGTTTTGTCTGGATAAACGGTCAACACGCCCTCATGTTCATAAAAGTCCTGTGTCCGTTCAGCATTGTCCTCCATATAAACAAGCGTCCATGGCCCGATTCCGCTAAACTCAATAGTCAAATTTGCGGATTCGCCACTGTTTATTACGGTATCGCCCGCAGTGATCCCGGCGTTTGGCCTGGGGACTTGATGGCCTTCTTTTCCATCGAAAGGCGGCCGCAGCACCCCCCAAAAAGAATTGTACGAATGCGTAACTATTTCTGCCGCAGAGCCGCGGCCGCCAGCGCCCGAATTTTGATCTACGGAAATAATTTCAGATCCCGTTGCCGAGAGTATTACTGCGGTATGCCCTGTGTCGCCAACCCATCCCCAGGAACCGCTTCCCGGTTCCCATATGGCGATGTCGCCCGGAGACGGAACAAATCCGGAATTATAGCGTATTAGTTCCCAGCCGTCGCGAACATCCAATGTCGGATAGTCTTTAGGGGATTCGTTGAGCCCGAATCCAAAAAATTGCCAGGCATAGGCTTCGGACAATCGTGTGCATTGACCGTCCCCAATCATCGTGCCAACCTGTGATTTTGCCCACTCAACAGCATCGCTCTCTGTCATCGCGTGTACTGGCGCAACTGGGAACATAGCTATTGCCATCATGGATATGAACGCGAACAATGCGATTCTACCGGCAGATTTCATTGAGAGACTCCTTCTCCTGTTCTTTTTTGCATTTCGCAGACCAATGTCAACAGGTTAAGCAAAATCAGCAGTTGGATTTCATATTGTGATGAAATCTGGCCTTGCGCGGAGAAGGATTGCGAGGCACGGATCTGCCTTTTATTTCCGGGACCGCGTGT